>JAMJFS010000015.1 GCA_023544565.1 Methanosarcinaceae archaeon | reverse complement strand
CTTACCAAGTTATACACCATAAATAATTGTTAATACCTTAGGAGCCATCTGTAAGCCGAGAATCATTCGTTCATTCCCTATAACGTGATGAGAGCCGTTATAGTCTGATTCTGTGCCTTTTGGCTCAAGCGTGGAGCAGTCTGCTTTCGCTTGTTGCCGCTTACGACTCTTACGATAGTTCAACTTTCGTTTCTTCATAGCATTTGTTACCCTAGCAGATTATCCGAATCAGACTTTCAGAGTTTTCCACATTGTCCTGTTGGCTCCACCCATTTCATTACTGATAATAAGTGTAACAGTAGGGTCACTCCGAATGGAGGGAGTGGCATTTCTGCAATTCAAGATATGACTTTCTTGTCACAACGCCGCAGGCGGCACATTCCGCTATTACCAAACCCATAGCCCAACATACCATTCTCAGAACAGCAAATACGCCGTCGTTAAAAAAAACGTATTGTATTTTATAATATGGTGCAGGAACGTGCCGCGCTGCGCGCGTGTGGTCGCGTCGTTTTTAGCATTTGTCTTGACCATTTACATATAGCGATATTGTATGGTTGACTCGACACTAACATTATGTCAATAATCCCAAAAACCGATAGGTTCGAACAATATTGAAGTTTAAGCAAAGTATATACCACATAATTACTAATTTTTCATTACAAATTAAATCAGATAAAATCACATCTAACCTAATAACAAATATTACAAAAAGGGATAAAATCCAATGAGAACAAAACCACAAAAATTCGGATCACACTTGTCCAGATTATACATACCTATACTGCTTGTTGCAGTAATTGTCCTGTCAGGATGTATTGGTCCTGATCTGGATACAATCTTGCCAAAGGGATCGTCCACAGGCACAGTAATTCCATGTACGGATGGGCAGATATCAGCAGATGACCAATTCCTTATACTTGCACCAAAAATGCTATTCTCAGGTGGTGAAAGTTCCGTAACAATGGCAGCATTTTCGGAAGACCAGCCTGCCAGGCGGTGCATACAATATACACTCACCGATGAGAACGATAACGAGATCCAACTACTTACAGGGTCCACAGGTGACTCAGGTCATACTGTGGCCACATTTGCAGTACCCGATGTCGAAGAGGGCAGATATGTATTGAAAGCACAACCTGTCGGGTCGGATACCGAGTTCAAGACCGTGGTGGATGTTGTAAAGGGGAATCCAATATTCATCGAGACAGACAAACCAATATACAAACCTGGCCAGATCATACACGGACGAATGCTGATCGTGAACAACAATCTTGTACCTGTGGAACAGGATCTCACAATTGAGATCACAGATGCCAAGGGTATCAAGGTGTTCAAAGAGAACATGATATCCAATGAGTATGGTGTTGCATCATTCGACCTGCCACTGGCAACTGAACTGAACCTTGGTACATGGAAGGTAAAGGCAACATCTGATTCAACCACATCTGTTGTGGATATCAGGGTTGAGAAGTACGTTCTTCCAAAGTTCAAGGCAGAGGTTACAACACCAAAGGACTGGTTCTTGGTATCTGATAGCATAACAGGCGCGGTATCGGCCGAATACTTTTTCGGAAAAGTAGTAGAGGGGACAGTCGATATCAAGGCATCCCGATATGTGGGAACATGGGAAGAGTATGCAACATTCAACTCGGCTCTTGATGACGGCTCTGTTGAATTTGAACTTCCACCTATTGAATACGTAGCCGGTACATACGGTGCTGGTGGTCAGGGCAGTCTTATGCTCAACGTTACTGTAACAGATACAGGAAATCACAGCGAGACAGCCACAAAACTATTGAAGATCTCCGATTCACCGGTCGTTCTTCAGCTCATTCCAGAATCCAGTATCATTAAACCAGGAATGCCATTACAGGTACTGGTCGTAACAAAAGACCCTGACGGGAACCCCGTGGATGCTGACATAAGCATGCAGACAATGTTTCAGGATGAGAATTATCTGGAGACAACAGAGGACATAACCGTGGATACCACAAACGGTGTTGCACTTGTAAGTCTTGATGTGCCAGAGAATGTCACAAAACTATTTATAAATGCAATAACCGAGGATGACAGTGCGCGTGCGGATGTTTCGCTCAATGCTGCATATTCGCCGAGTGCAAGTTTCATCCATGTTAGCCAGACCAGTGATGGTGTGCCTGAAGTGGGCGAGAAGATATCGTTTACGGTATATTCCACTAATCCTGGGACGGTGTTCTATGATGTTGTAGCAAATGGCAGGACAGTTTATTCTGCGACAAGCGATCAGCGTAATATCGACATCCTTGTAACACCTCAGATGAGCCCGCAGGCAAAACTTGTGGCATATATGATAAATCCAAACAGTGAGGTATCGGCAGACACCTTACCGTTCGATGTGCAGTTCACGACCCGTGTGGACCTTGGTGCGGATTTCGACAAAGAGGAAGTCATGCCGGGCGATGATGTGGGTCTTGATTTCGATGCAGGAAGCCAGTCCATGATCGGTTTTTCTATTGTGGACGAATCGGTATATGCACTGAGTGAAGGGCGGCTTAACCTCAAACAGGTATTCGATGAACTTGAACGCCGTTTCATGGAACCGCAGGCTGAGGCACACCCAACTGCTTCATGGTACCGTCAGGGTGCATATGATGTAATAGAAGGTGCCGGAATGACGGTACTTGCATCTCCGGAGATCACTGTCCCACAAGCTGAGATAAATAGGTGGGAAGATGAGGTGGTCTTTGAAGCAATGCCAATGATGGCAATGGATGAAGTCGCTATGGCGGCACCGCGTGAAAAAGCAATGGTTAAGTCTACGGATGCGGATGTTGGAGGTGTAGGCGAAGAGCCTCTGGCAAAGGTACAGAGGGTGCGCCAGTTCTTCCCTGAGACATGGATATGGATGCCTGATCTTCTGACAGATGACAATGGTCGTGCTCATCTTGACCTTACGGCACCGGACAGTATCACGACATGGAGAATGCATGCAGTGTCATCAGGCCCTGCAGGCATCGGGATATCTGAAGCAGATCTTACGGTGTTCCAGGAATTCTTCCTTGACCCTGATCTTCCATATGCTGTAACCCGTGGTGAGGAGTTCCCTGTACAGGTGCAGGTCTACAATTATCTTGATAAGCCACAGAATGTGCGCCTGACATTGTCCGGTGCAGACTGGTTCAAACTTGTGGGAGGCACGGATAATAGCAAGCAAGAAGTCACGGTCGAGGCGAACAGCGTGAACTATGTGAGTTTCACGATCAGGCCAACAGAGATTGGGACCAAGACCATTGAAATAACGGCGCAGACTTCCACCAAGGCTGATGCTGTCAAGAAGGATATCATTGTCGAGGCTGAAGGTACCAAACGGGAGATCGTGGAGAATGGTGTTTTGAAAGACGGAACAATAGAGATAGATCCCGGACTTCCGGTTGATATCGTACCTGACTCAGGAAAGGTACTGGTGAGTTTCACACCAAGCATTGTGGCACAGACCATTAGCGGCGTGGATAGTCTTCTTGATATGCCATACGGGTGTGGTGAGCAGAATATGATCCTTTTCGCACCTGATGTGGAGATACTGCGCTATCTTAAGGCGACTGGACAGGATAATCCAGAGATCCGGGCAAAGGCTGAGATGTTCATAGTTACCGGATACCAGCGTGAACTTACATACCAGCACAGTGACGGTTCATTCTCTGCATTTGGCGAAAGCGACCCTGAGGGCAGCCTTTGGTTGACATCGTTTGTGCTGAACACGTTCAGTGGTGCCCGTGATGTTACGACCATTGATGAGGATGTGCTGATGGAGGCTGCAGACTGGATCGAGGATCTTCAGGGATCGGATGGTTCATGGGAGCCTGCGGGTTTTGTTATCCATCAGGATATGATGGGCGGCGTGAGTGGAACCTATGCGCTTTCGGCTTATGTTACACTGGCACTTGCAGAATACGGTCATGCCAGCCCGGTAGTGATGACAGATGCACAGCAGTATCTTGAGGATAATCTTGATTCCCAGGATGATCCTTATGCACTGGCTATTGGTACGCTTGTATTGCAGAAGCTGAACAGTCCGAAGGCAGATGTTGCTCTTAATAAGTTGCTTGCCCTGTCAAAGGAAGATGAGAATGGCATGTACTGGGGTTATGATGTTGTAGCGATGCCTCTGAAGGAATATGGAGGATATGGATATTATCCGCCTTCAAGCAAGAACGTAGAAACTACGGCTTATGCGACACTTGCTCTTATTGAGGCAAAGAACCCATCTGCCAGTTCCGCACTTAAGTGGATCGCGGCACAGAGGAACGGCAATGGAGGCTTTTCGAGCACGCAGGATACTGTGATGGCATTCAAGGCATTGATGACCGCAGCCGCATCTGCGGGTCGGGATATCGATGCAAAGGTTTCAGTGTACGCAGACGGGACACAGATAAAATCCATTGATCTTGATTCTGAGAACTACGATGTGATCCAGATAGTGGAGGTTCCGAAAGGAACTGATACTGTCAGACTCGAGCTTGACGGCGAGGGTGAGGTGAACTACCAGATGGTGAAGAAATTCAATGAGATCCTTTCTGATGTGGTGATCCAAAAAGAACTTGAGCTTGATGTGGAATATGATTCCACTGATGTGGCTGTGAATGATGTCGTGACCGTGAGGGCACGGGTGAAGTATAACGGCATGCCCGGTATTGAGGGTAGTGTGGTAAGTTCCAGCGGCATGATGATCGTGGATATTGCAGTGCCTACCGGATTTACGCCTGTGGTGTCAAGTCTTGATGCGTTGAAGGATGATAGTGCCATCACACGCTACGAGATCGCCGGGCGCAAGGTTGTGCTCTATATCAATGAACTGACTGTGGGACAGGAACTCAAGTTTACCATGGACGTGAAGGCATTGTTCCCTGTCAAGGCGACAATTCCTGACAGCCGGGCGTATTCGTACTACAATCCTGAAGTGAAGGCCGAGGTGAAAGGCGTGGATATCGTGGTGGCGTGAGTAAAAGAAGTGGGCGGCAATTAAGAAAACCACATATGACACAGAGGTAAAATAATACACAAATTAAGTGTACCTCTGTGATTTTATTTCTGTTCCATATTATTTTGAGTAACTAAATTTTTGAACAGTGTCGTCTGAAACATAAAATCATGAATTTTAACAACACGCCGAGAAACTTCTCCCTCCGGTCGAATTAACTCGAACTAAATAATTTTATAAATTATATTCTACGAGAAAATCTTCGCTGACGCTCAGATTGACTCGGCCTATATGTTTATAAAACATATACTATGAAAACGGCGGTCTTTACTAAATACCGCCGCAATCCTGATACTCAGACATTATCTTTAAATTCACGTTTAAAGTCGATCTCGTTTATAAGAACATCTTTAAACAATACTCTCAGATCCCATAGAAGTTTCTTGTTCGCTTTGAAAAGCGCATACAACAGATCTAAAAGGCTCATACTGGTAAAGTTCGCATCTTTCAGAGAATATGCGAGTGAATTTAGTTCTTCATCTGTGAAATTGGTGAATGCCTCTTTGACTATTAGGCTGTTATTGATCTCATGTCCAAGTGTTGAATGCCACTTTCTTTCGTACTCTTTAAGCATGTTCGTTGAAACATCCCCTGCCGCAATGGCTTTGACAGCAATCTCTGCTGCCATTTTTGCAGCATCCATTGCATTGATTATGCCACCACCTGTGATGGGGTCGGATTGCCTTGCAGCATCGCCTATAAGCATGAGTCCATTTGCAATTGTACGCTCAATTGTGCCGCAAACAGGTACCCCTCCAACAACCATTTCTATAATCTTCCCTTCAGGCATGTTTTTATTAACAAAATCAGTAAGTAACGTCACTGCTCTTTTTTTACCCGATTTGCTTCCCAGTATACCAATACCGACATTCGCTTGATTTTTGCCTTTTGGGAATATCCATATGTAACCCGCAGGTGCAATCTCATTTCCAAGATAAAACACGCAATAGTCCTGATCAACCTCAATACCTGCGACTAAATATTGTGCGCATGTCTCTATATCTGAAGGTTTCAGGGATGTATCAATACCTGCCCACCTGCCAATTTTAGATTCTACACCATCGGCACCGATCACTATTTTGCATCGTATGTTGGATTCTACGCCAAGATACATTACCTTGACACCACAAACAAAATCATCTTCAATAATAAGTCCGGTAGCACGGGTCTTGACCATTACATCTGCACCGGCACATGCGGCTTCATTGGCGAGTGCCCTGTCAAACAGTTTACGTTCAAGAACATAACCGACTTCTCCGCCAGAGACCTCTTCTGCCATCTCGACTTTTGTTCCATCGGGTGAGAATATACGGGAACCTTTTACATCAGCACATATCCAGCGTGGGTCAGGTTCAATATGCTGCCTTAAATGAAGTTTACCAACACCTTCAGCGCATCGAACCGGATCTCCAATCTCCTGCCTCTTTTCAATAAGCAATACATCAAGACCTTTTTGGGCAATGTTTTTTGCTGCGATAGAACCGGCAGGACCAGCCCCAACAATGACTACGTCATATTGGTCTTTCATTTGTTCACCTCAATAGCACCAACAGGGCACACTTTGGCACAGATGCCGCAACTTGTGCATGTTTCATCTGCTTCGATCCAGGTTTCAATAAGTTCAAGCGCGCCAGTTGGACAAACTCCAACACATGCGCCGCAATATCCACACTTGTATCGATTTACTTCAATAGTCAATAATCATCACCTATACTAAAAATATTATAAAATACCGTAAGTATCCCTATTTACATAAATGTTGTCATAATAGAGTTGCTCATGAGTATAAATTTCAATTCAGGTCATGTATAATTCAATAAATTCTAGATATTTATTGCATGCAATAGTTATGACAGAATATCATTGACCTCATCGGCAGCAACTTTCATATCGTGTAATACGATACCTAAATTCACATTTGCTTCAGTCATTACAACTAACAATGATTTTGGATCGGCAGTAACCGTTATCAATTTGCAGTCATCAGATTCTACAACAACCCTGTCTGGCGTCCAACCCCCAATTTCTGTTGTTGCTGTTTCAGCAGATATGAACATGGTTGCAGCCATCGCTGCAAATGTCTGTGCATGATCAGATTTGACATTAGATACAATTAGTAAGCCGCCTTTTGACACTACTGCAACTGATGTTATATCTTTTGTTTTTGTGAGGCTGTTCACCACACCATTTAATTTCTCTATGGTAGTCATTTGTTCAAACTTTTATTATTTGAGTGATTAATCATGTACAATATTATTTAAATCATTCTAATACATATGGAAATCAATTATTAAGCATGTGATATTTTAATTCTCCCCTCGCTAATTTCAATACCAAATTTTTGCTCAACATAATCCTTTGACATCCCATGTCCATGCAATAAGAGTTCAACAATATCCTGCGGTTCATCAATATCAGTGCTCGCTAAAAATGAATCATATACATACACAGATCGTGACATGTTTTTTGCAATATCGCAATGGGTTCTGAAACTTGAACCATAATACTTGACATGGAATTGTGCCGGATCTTTTATATACAGGATATTCGTGCCGCCGCCTTTGCCGGGCACGATTGTAATATCTTTATCTGATGCTGTGATATCACGGATATGCCGTGTTGTAACAAGTGGCAGGTCTGCCATTATGATCATGACGGGTTCGCTGATCTTTGAGAGGTATTCATTGAGTACTTCATTCAATCCTAATTCGCTAATAATTACATTCGTTTTAATGTCATCAGATACGCAATTAATTGATGTTGTGAGGATGTCAATTTTGTCAACACCAGATCTGGAAAGAGTATTGATGACATCTTTTAGCATGAGTTCAACAAACTCCTCACGCTCGCCGAGTGTCAATACAGTAGAAAGTCTGGATTTTGCATTTTCTTTTTTATATGGTATAACTGCCCTCATATCACACATCCCGATATAAAGTAGTTCGCTGTTTTGGATCCCTTCCAGCACCACGGATCAACCATTCAAACTCTTGCGGGGACATATATTCACCATGACTTGCGCCTGCCGACTTTGATATCTTCTCTTCCATAAGAGTGCCACCAAGGTCATTGGCACCGCAAGTAAGTGCAAATCGGGCAAGTTTTTTTCCGAGTTTTACCCAGCTTGCCTGAATATTATCTACATGAGTATTCAGAAGTATCCGCGCTATTGCATGCAGTTTAAGGTCTTCAAGTCCGGTCGTGCTAAACTTACCCGATCGCAATATATCTTCACCGATCTTGTTATTATAAGGCATAAACAGCAATGGCACAAATTCCGTAAAACCGCCTGTCTGCTTCTGGATATTCCGTATCGTGATGATGTGGTCTATCCGTTCTTCAATAGTTTCAACATGCCCATACATGATCGTTGCAGTTGTGGGTATTCCGGTCTTGTGTGCAAGTGTAACAACATCCACCCATTCTGCAGTTTTAAGTTTGCTCGGGCAGATTATATTCCGCACACGGTCGGAGAGTATCTCAGCAGCAGTGCCCGGCATTGTATCAAGCCCGCTTCTCTTGAGTTCAACAAGCGCATCTTTAATCGACATGTCACTCAATTGCGCTGCATGATATACTTCCATTGGTGAGAATGCATGTATGTGCATGTCCGGAAATTCGGACTTTACCGATTCAAGTATTCCTTGATAAAAATCAAGATTAACATTCGGTAGAAGTCCTCCCTGAATACATACTTCCGTTGAACCGATTTTTGCGGCATCACTTACCTTTTCCATGATCTGGTCAAGACTCAGGCGATATCTTCCATTGCCATTATCCTTGAATGCACAGAACCCGCAGGTTCCCACACACATATTTGTGAAATTGATGTTCCTGTTGACTATGTACGTTACTGTGTTCCCGACAGCCTTTTCTCGCAACTCATTAGCGAATGAAAAAAGTTCAAGTGGTTGTGCATCGAGAAGCAGCAAAGCATCTTCTTTTGTGCATTCGCCATTAAATGAGCGTTGAATGACATCATCCGGGATATTTGAATTTGAATTTAAAAGTACCATTCAGATCAGGTCCATTATATCCATTATTAATATGGTATTTGAATGCGTAAATATGGTATTTGAATGTGGTGTGTAATACAACATGTACTCTTTAAGTCTTCCTATATCCATTTTCATCAGATAAGGTTTCTATAAGTCCTTTAACGCTGCTGCCATACCAACTTTTTTCAATATATTGTGGATATATGGGCAGCCTCTCGCGCAAAATTGTATTGTCAACCATTTCTTGCAGTCTGGAAACACTTGGCCACTGCGCTTCAGGATTTATCCAATCAATAGTAGTTGGCGATATGCCGCCCAGATCGGATGCACCTGACTGTATCAAAAGAGAAGGGTCAATAAGATTTGGGGCGACCTGAACTGCAACATCATCGGGCAGGATGTTGCGAGCAATAGAGACTGTCTGCACCATTTCCTGTTCTGTTGGAGGTTTGTGATGACCCATGGGTGTGCCGGGTTTTGGCATGAAATTCTGGATAATGACTTCCTGGATGTGCTCGTATCTTTCATGAATATTGGAAATTGCCTGCAATGATCCGATCCTGTCATCTAATGTATCTCCAATACCGATTAAAATCCCGGTTGTGAATGGTATCTTCAGTTTTCCTGCCGCCTTTATGGCATCGAGTCGAACGGCAGGGTCCTTTCCGGCACAATTGTTGTGTGCGCCACCTGATGTATCAAGTTTTGCAGTGGTTTCAAGCATAAGTCCAAGACTTGCGTTCAAAGGTTTCAGTATTTTTAACTGGGACATACCAAGTATACCTGCATTAGTATGTGGGAGTAGACCGATTTTTATCGCAGCCTCACACAATTTTGCTACATATTCAACTGTTGTTGAATATCCAAGTTCGTTGAGCCATTCACGATATTCCACAACCTCTTCGGCATACTCACCAAACGTAAAAAGAGCTTCAGTACACCCTGCCTTTTTTCCATTTTCAAGAATGGGTATGATATCATCAATATGCATCAGACGTGCATCTTTATCACCCGGTTCGCGCCTGAACCCACAATATCCACATTTGTTCCTGCATATATTGGTCACAGGAATGAACACATTACGGCAATATGTAACAAAATTCGGCATATTAAGATAACTCATAGGATCCTTTCCATCACATTTGCCACGCCAAGTGCAATGCCTTCTACCTCTATCCCGCCTTCACCTTTTGCTCCATCGCCTACAATGAACAGGTTTTTGAACGGGGTTGAGTTCTTAACATTAACATCCAGACCAGATGCTGACCTGTTGACAGGCCATTCTCCAGAATAAGATTGTATCAGCAAAACCTCATATTTCTTTCCTGCAAAGATCTCTTTTATATCCTGCAAGCCAAGTTCGATCTCCTGTTCAAGTTCATCAAGGTTATCCCATTGTACGCACTGGTGGGAAACTGCAAGATGCTTGCCCGGGGGTGCAAGGTTCGGATCGATGTTCGTGACCTCGTTGATACCGTTTACCCGCCTCGCATAGGGTGTGAGCAATACGCCCCCATGCCCGATCAATGGTTCATCTGCAGCCAGACATATCTTTACACCGGCGGATGGTTTTATATTTTTCAGTTGTTCAAGGTATTGGTTGTATTCTTCTGATAGTTCAATATTATTATACAACCGGTTTGTTTCAACGTGCCCGATATTGCTAATGACTATGTCACCAAAATGTTCTGTTCCATCAACGAGAATGCCGACTGCTTTTCCATCTTTGACAATTATCTCGGAAACGTCTTTTCCTGTGTGTATTGTACTTCCATTTGAGGTAATAACGTCTGCAAGCGCATCAGCAACTGCTTTGCAACCCCCGATCGGCACACCAGGACCACTGTAACGGTACATATTTGAAAATATCGAGAACGCTTCTTTTACAGATGTGTCTGCACCTCTTAGACTTAAAGACCAGCCGCAGAACGAATCCGCAAGTTTGACCAGCCATTCATCTTTAATATAACGGGAGAACCATTCTTCAAGTGAGTCTTTTTTAGGCGGAAATACTCTTGTTGTAAGCATTAAAACAGCAATTTTTAGACGGTTGGTTTTAGAGAGCTGACCAGGGAAATTTTTAAAAAGAATATCTTTGGACCCATTTTTGTAATCATTATCCCCATCTATTGAAGGGATGCGTATCAATGCCATCGGATCTGAGCGTACAATATTCACATCTGCACCAACACTTTTCAGCATTTGTGCTAATGGTCCGGAAGGTCCGTGGGGTAGCATGTGAAGCGCACCTGTTGAAAGAGCAAATCCCTTATACTCGATATTTGTAAAACGACCACCAATCATTGGCAACCGCTCGAACACTTCGACTTCGTAACCTGACATGGCAAGTTTTGCTGCGCTCAAAAGTCCTCCAAGTCCGGCACCAATTATTATAACTCTTGGTTTTGTCACATTATTCATATTTACCTCTCGATGGCTTTCATTGGGCAATACTCCATACATATGCCACACTCGATGCAGCCATCCGTGATAAGTGCCTTTCCTTTGACTTTAATTGCATCAGTTTTACAAAACGTTGCGCACTGGGCACATCCAACACAAGTTTGACCTATTTTCATTAATGATTCACCGATAGTTTTAGTAGGTTTTTTCTATTAAAGACCTCAATAAACAAAAGGATTGTTATTACAGAACACTGGTGTGATTTTCAAGTTTAAGTGTTTACATATGATTTCATCATATTTGCATAATTTGTCATGCAAACAATGATTTTGTTATCATTTTGTAATAATAACGAAAATTATATCACTAACAATTGTGTAAATACTAAACTGTTATGGATGAGATAGACTTTGCGATCCTTGAGCATCTGTCACATGACAGTAGAATGCATAGTACGGAGATTGCAAATAATTTAGGACTGGCAACATCTACAGTTCACAAAAGAATTGAGAAGATGCGAGATTCAGGTATTATCAAAGAGTTTACGATAACTATCGATCCTGCGAGTGTGGGTCTTAATATTACTACTTATATTGGCATCAACATTGATCAAAGTAAAAGGATCAATATAATTAACAAATTGAAAGTAATAAATGATATTCTTGAAATAAATGAACTTCTGGAGCCTTATGATCTCATGATAAAGGTGCGCACATTTGACATACATTCACTAAAAGAGAATGTACTGCATGTGCTTAACAATCTTGATGGGGTTTTAGATTCAAGCAGTATCTTAACAACTAAATGTCATAAAGAAAAGGCATGCAATCTACTAAAGAAGTAATCATTAAGGGGCATAGGTATGGTAACAAACCTTGAGGCAATTCTTGCAGTAATCGTCTATTTATTGGGCGGGACTTTCATTATCTACGTATATGAAGCATATCATAAGACACATCAGAAGAACCTGTTATATCTCGCAATAGGTATGTTCATTATGATCTTTGGCAGCAATTTTGATACGCTGGCAGGGATCATCATGGTCGAACAAATTAGTGTCGAATCGTCGAAGGTTATCGCGTTAGGAATCGAAATTCCCGGTATCCTTATCATACTATATTCGGCAATCAAATGATGGTAGTTTTATTGTAATTGTAGGTTATGAATAATGGTTGATACGTCAAAATGGGTGCGGCGCGACAAGTACCGAAAGTTTGCGAATAATTGGAAACTTATCGGTGTGTCCTCAAAAATAGATTTTAAGGAGCAACGTCTTACAGAAGACATTATGAATAAACTGCTGCCGCTTATTCGTGATTCTTTTGGTGACGAAGGGTTAAGTGTTATCAAAAAAGCGTTCTTTTTGGTAGGGGTTGAAAAGGGGCAGGAGATATTGGGATTATTGGGCGACACAAATGATGTTTTATCCTGTATCATGCCGCTTGAAACTGTATGTATGCTAGTAGGAATTGAATCAAATTTGGTCAAAGAAGAAGGAAAGGTGACACTACATGTGTTTGGATGCCCATTCGAAACGACTTTGCAAGATTCGATTCCAAAAAATATTTTGTGTGAATGCTATTCGCAGGGTCTTGTGCATGCGGCAAATCCAGACCTGTCCTTAAAACAGCCATGCAAATCATGCATGGGCGATGATCATTGCGAATTCGTGATCGAATCCTAAATGTGCCTTTATGATTATGAATTATAAATTAGACCTATATATTTATAATGATTATTCGTTAAGAATATGGGCAAACTATAAATAATAGTGTTGACATTTATTAAAATGGTGATTAAATGTCTACACAAATAGTCCAAGTTGTTTCCCGAACAAACGGGGAATTGAAGTCTCAAAAAGTAGAGGCTTCACCATATGAATTCACAATGGCAACCCGCGCCAAGTGGGAAATGGTAGTCTCTGATGAGGATGTGGAGATCAGGGCAGGCGAATTCAAGAAGATCAATGTGAAGGAGATTCAACTTCAGAAAGATATGCTTGCAACGCCATGTGCATTCTCACACCATGCAATCGCATCTGTATTAAAAGTCGGTTCAAAATATGGTAACTCACTGATCGAGAATGACCGGATTATAAAATATGCATACATCATCGGACAGGAAACAGGCAAAGTCAGATCTGGTGATCTGCTGGCAGTTCTTAATATATTCCCGATCATGTTCACACGGGAAGCAACAATTCCTGTAAAGGTCTGATATCTAAAATCTAAATAATAATCATTTCAATGGAGGTGTGAATATGGAAACATGTGTTATCTGCGATCAGGAGCAGGATTCCAAACTCTATGAGAAGTATAATATCTGCACTTCATGTGCAGATATCATGGAAGATGTTATGGGTGAATATTTCGTTCGCACAATCTGGCACAGTGAGCCAAAGGAAATGAGTGGATACTTTAAATATCTGGGTAACACTACGAAATACATCTCCGACTACAAAAAACTCACTCAAAAATCCCTGAATC
The DNA here is from genome assembly GCA_023544565.1 of Methanosarcinaceae archaeon. Classification (GTDB taxonomy): domain Archaea; phylum Halobacteriota; class Methanosarcinia; order Methanosarcinales; family Methanosarcinaceae; genus Methanovorans. The sequence continues at coordinate 27,963 of JAMJFS010000015.1, read as the reverse complement.
ATATAAAAAATGTCAGTCGGCGGACTGCAGATGCAATTGAAAATACCGATACGCCTTCGAAGCAACGTTATTTTGAGCGTATGCAGGAGGTTTTGGATTGGCTGGGAAAATGTCCAGAGTTCTATCATTATTACTTCAAGGACTACTATATATGCCCAACATGTGGAGCATCGATCTTTGAAAAGTATTCAAAGGATGAAGTTGGTGATTGGCTTGTGGTCTCATGTTCTGATTGTGGTGCTGCTATAAAGAAGTATTTTTCACCAAAGATCGTTTAGTGTTGTTTGTGCATAGGGGATATTTTATGCCCCTACTTTTTCTTTTTTTAGACATATGATTATAAGTTCTACTTTTTTAAATTCTTGTGCGGAATATGATTTTCGAGTAACACTGACTGCAATTGATTTTTTTGTTTAGCAAAATGTCATGCCTACATATCTAATTACATTTTTCAATTATACAAAATTGATTCGCCTCTATGTGCTTTATGCTAAAAAGTTTTGCAATTTAATTTGGAAATAGTTATATACAAACAGACTCTCTATTTTTGCTATTATAAGATATTCATTAGGTGATTCAAAATGACAGGAGTAATTGATAGTTACATCCCGGTTGCAATATTCTTTATAGTGGCATTAATAACGCCACCAGTGATGATGTTTATTGTACATCAGTTGAGCCCAAGAAGTAAAGCAGAACGTAAACTGACAACATATGAGTGCGGTTCTGTGCCAATAGGTGAAGCACGGATTCAGTTCAATGTTGAATACTATTTATACGCAATAGCATTTGTTCTGTTCGATGTTGAAGTTCTTTTCTTATACCCATGGGCAATGGTATACATCAATCATGGTATCACGGCAATAGCTACAGTTGAAATGTTTTTGTTTATTGTTGTCGTACTTATGGGATATTTGTATCTGTGGAAAAAGGAGGCTCTTAAATGGGTGAAATAATTGAAAATGTGAGTTTTACTGCCACAAGCGCAATACATGAATTTTTAAAAAAGACTCCCTTACAAGATTTAATTAACTGGGGTCGTAAGAACTCACTCTGGTTCTTGACCCAGCCAATGGGGTGCTGCGGTGTGGAAATGATTGCAGCAGGATGTTCTCACTATGATACAGATCGATTTGGTATCATACCAAGGGTTTCTCCAAGGCAAGCTGATGTGATCGTTATCAGTGGTTATGTGACTAAAAAATATCTCCCTGCTCTTAAGAGATTGTGGGATCAGATGCCCTCTCCAAAATGGGTGATCTGCATGGGTGACTGTTCTATTAGTGGCGGCCCTTTTTATGAGTCATATAGTACTGTACAGAACATTGATGAGATATTCCCGATCGATGTGTTTATTCCCGGATGCCCTCCAAGACCGGAGGCATTGATCCAGGGTTTCATTGAACTTCAAAAGAAGATCATGGCAAGAGAAGACAAGGGTTCGGAGTATTGAGGTGTGTACAATGGATGCCAATAATATTATTAAATCATTGACTGAGAAGTTTCCGAATGAAATTTTGGAACCCAGTGTTGAATCTAACATAAGAATATCATCATACGTGGACAAAGACGCAATTGTCAATGTATGCAAGCACTTACTTGAAACTTTTGAATTCGATCACTTATCATGCGAATGTGGTGTGGATTATCCGGACAGAAATGAAATAGAAGTCGTCTACCACATTGCATCTTACAGCCATCCGGTTGTTCTTACGCTGAAAGCAAAACTTAATCGGGATACACCTGAGATCGAATCAATTGTTTCACTCTACTGGAATGCCAATTGGTATGAACGGGAAACATACGAACTGTATGGTGTTAAATACATAAACCATCCGGATCTGAAACCACTTCTTCTACCGGAAGATATGCTTGGTGATTGGCCTCTTCGAAAGGATTACGAAGGGTTCCCCAACAAGACTGCCAAAAATTTAGTGTAGGTGATAATAATGGAACAAACTATTGCACCATCAGAAATGCTACTGCATCTTGGACCTCAGCATGCAATCCAACCGGGACCATATCTTTTGGATCTTAAACTTAGGGGAGAAACTGTTGTTGATGCTGAACTTGAGATGGGGTACATTCACAAAGGAATAGAAAAAATACTTGAAAACAAGACCTATTTTCAGGGTATCACAATAACTGACAGGATATGTTATCTTGCTGCACTGACAAATAACGAAGTATTTTGTAACTGTGTAGAGAAGCTTGTGGGAATTGAACCGCCGCAGAGAGCTCAGTATATCAGAGTGATAATGGAAGAACTTTCACGTATTCAAAGTCACTTGTTGGGTATTGGGGAATTTTCTACGGATCTTGGTTTTGTTACAATGTTCTTGTATATGATCCGAGAAAGAGAGGAAGTTCTCTCATTGATCGATATGGTGACAGGTTCACGTATAACCCATTCTTATTTGCGATTCGGAGGAGTTCGTGAAGATCTACCTGAAGATTTTGCAGAGAGAGCCATGTCGGTTTTAAACGAAATTAAGAAAAAACTCGATGAACATGAAGATCTTTACAACACCGACAAAATATACCTGCAACGTACAGTGGGTGTAGGTGTCCTTACTGCAAAAATTGCAAGTGATCTTGGTGTATCAGGACCTCCATTAAGGGCTGCAGGTGTAGCTTTTGACATTCGTAAAAATGAACCTTATCTGGTTTACAATGACCTTGATTTCAAGGTTTGTACTGAGAAAGAAGGTGATATATTTGCAAGGATCAAGGTTCGTCTGGACGAAATCCGCGAAAGTATATATATCATTGAACAGGCATTTGATCAAATACCACAAGGACCTTTATTCCCTGTAGGCACACCATATGGTCGCAGAACTCCTGTGATGAGAGTGCCTGCTGGTGAAGTGTTCTGTCGTGTCGAAGATCCGAGAGGAGAGATGGGTATGTATATGATATCAGATGGTTCTGATAAACCATACCGAGTAAAGATCAGAGGACCTGTTTTCCCAACTATGCAAGCGTTACCACCACTCATTAAAGGAACTTATGTTGCGGATGTGGCTGCAATTGCGGCAAGTATGGATGGATGTACAAGCGAGGCAGACAGGTGAGGTATATAAGATGATGAGCATAGTAGAGTTCTTATTCAATCCATGGGTCAGAGGTATACTGGGACTGGCTCTGATCGGCATTATATTCTTTAGTGCAGTGATCACGGTCTGGCTTGAACGTAAGTTTGGAGCGGATATCCAGTCAAGGATAGGTCCAAACCGTGTCGGTGGACGATTCGGATTGTTGCAACTTATCGCAGATGCAATAAAGTTGTTCACAAAAGAGGATCTTATTCCTGCAAAGGCAGATAAATTGTTATTTGTTATGGCTCCTATAGTGATATTGGGGTCTGCATTCATGATGATCGTTGCAATTCCATTTGGTGCAATCGTTATTGGGGACAATTCATATCCAATTGCTGCAACAGAATTCGATATCAGTGTGCTGTACCTTGAAGCGGTGTCGGCATTATCAGTTCTTGGTATTTTTATGGCAGCATATGGCTCGAACAACAAATATTCGATGCTTGCTGCTTTTAGGAATATAGCACGTATGATTGGTTATGAAGTGCCACTTGGTATTTCCATTATCGGTATTGCAGTTATGGTGCAGTCGCTTAATATTGTAGAGATTGCACAGGCACAAAGCCCATTGTGGTTTATATTTGTGCAACCAATCGGTTTTGCAGTATTTTTCATATCAATTCTTGCTGATATGGGAAGACTTCCTTTTGATCAGAATGAAGCCGAAGAAGAATTGGTTGCAGGATGGGGTACAGAATATACTGGAATGCGATGGGGTCTTGGATTGTTTGCGGAATATATCCACATGATTCTTGGTTCATGTTTGATGGTATTGTTATATTTCGGTGGCTGGAATTTACCCAAGTTCATAACCGATATTTATGTGATTGGAATGTTTGCACCAATTTATTGGTTCATTGCAAAAGTTGTAGTGGTTGTTATGACAATCATTATGATCAGATGGGCATTACCTCGTTTCAGGATCGATCAGGTTGTTGATCTTGGCTGGAAAGTGCTTTTCCCACTATCGGTGTTGAACCTGTTATGGGCAGTTGCACTTGGTTTGTTCTTTGGAGCGTGATTTTATGGTAGTTAAAAATTTCATAAGAGCAATAAAAACCGTGTACACGCCAAGTGTCACTCGTTTGTATCCGGAAGTACCCAGTAATCTGCCAGATAGATTCAGGGGTTTGCAGAAACTTGACAAGAGCAAATGCATTGGATGCGGAATTTGCGCAAACACTTGTCCAAACAATGCGATCAAGATCGTGAAGGATGGAAGATGGTTCCCATCACTCGATGTTGGTCATTGTATGTTCTGTGGACTATGTATTGACCAGTGTCCACAGGAAGCATTGTCAAGTACAAAAGTTTACACGGGAGAACTTGTGAAGTGGGATCATCATAAATTATTGTTCACGCCTTCGATGTTAGCGCGTGAGGTGCCACTGAAAAAGGAAGGTGAGAAATAATGGTGGGTATTTTAGAATTTATTGTATTTGTATTGATATCAATACTTACAATTGGATTTTCGATTCTTGTAGTTACAGCAAGAGATATTGTTCGGGCTGCACTTTCACTTGTTGCTACACTGGTTAGTGTGGCAGGTGTATATGTTTTGTTAAATGCTCAATTCATAGGAATTGTGCAGATACTTGTATACGTTGGTGGAATCGGTGTACTGATCCTGTTTGCTGTTATGCTAACTACACAAGAATTAAAAGGTGATTCTGATGTTGAATAAATCAATAAATGCAACAGTTGCATTACTGTTTTTTGCAGTAGTCGCATTGGCTGTTGTTGGTACCTCGTGGGCCGTAGTAGATGAATTGCCTCAAAACGTTGACGATCAGAGTAATATTGAAGCGATAGGTGTGCTTGTTTTCACACAATTCGTAATTCCATTCGAAGTACTATCAATAGTACTATTGGGTGCACTGATCGGTGCCATCTATATAGCAAAAGGTGAGGTGGAACAATGATCCCTCTTACATATTACTTGATCTTATCAACAATTGTCTTCACAATTGGACTTTATGGAATAATGACACAGCGAAACGGTGTTCGGCTTCTCATGAGTGTTGAACTTATGTTGAATGCTGCAAACATCAACCTTGTGGCATTTTCCAGTCATAATAATGACATGAGTGGACAAGTATTTACATTATTTTCAATTGCATTGGCAGCAGCCGAGGCAGCAATTGGATTTGCGATACTCTTATCCATATACAGGATGCGAGATATGATCGATGTTGACAATATTAATCTGTTGAGGTGGTAAAAATGGCAATAGAAGATTTTGCATTTTTAATACCACTTTTGCCTGCACTTGCCTTTGTGGTTACATTCTTCTTCGGAAAGAAGATGTATTCCGGCGGTGCATTGATACCAATAGGAGCAATTGCCCTATCATGTATCATATCGATACTGATAACGATCAACCTATTACAGAATCCTGAAGAAGTGGTACATCAATCGATCCATTGGTTCGCAATACTTAACCTTGGTATATTGATCGATCCACTAGCAGCAGTTATGCTTTCAATGGTCACATTCGTGAGTCTATTGATCCATATCTATGCTCTTGGATACATGTCACACGACCCAGGTAAAGCAAGATATTTTGCAGAAACAGCATTATTCACTGCGGCAATGCTTGGTGTAATTCTTTCAGATAACATCCTGCAGTTGTTCATTTGCTGGGAACTTGTAGGATTGTGTTCCTATCTGTTGATCGGATTCTGGTACCAAAAACCTTCTGCAGCAGCGGCTGCAAAGAAAGCGTTCCTGACAACCCGTGTAGGAGATGTTATGTTCCTTACTGGGATCATAGTCTTATTCTCAGGTATCTTTAAAATATATAATGGAAACCTCCCTGAAGGCGTATATGTACTCCAGTTCAGTGAGATGTTTAACCTTATTCCGCAACTTTCAGCAATGCACACAACCATCCTTGGCTTCGAAGTGAGCCAGTTGACTATTATCACACTGCTCTTCTTCGGTGGTGCAGTTGGTAAATCAGGTCAGTTCCCTCTACATGTGTGGTTACCCGATGCAATGGAAGGTCCAACAACCGTTTCAGCACTTATCCATGCAGCAACAATGGTTACTGCTGGTGTATATCTGGTTGCAAGAACATTCCCGATGTTCATGGGAGCACCGGATGCACTGATCGTGGTCGCTTATGTTGGAGGATTTACAGCACTGTTCGCATCAACAATGGGTATTGTAATGAACGATATCAAACGAGTGCTTGCATTTTCAACGATCAGTCAGTTAGGTTACATGATGCTTGGTCTTGGAATGGGTGCAGTAGTTGGAATGGAAGCAGTTGGTGTTTCAATGTTCCATCTTATCAACCACGCATTCTTCAAAGCACTTCTTTTCCTATGCGCAGGCAGTGTTATTCACTCGGTCGGTACACAGGATATGAGGCAGATGGGAGGAGTTGGTAAAATAATGCCAATTACTTTCATTACAATGCTGGTAGCATCACTTGCACTTGCCGGATTTGGAATTCCTGGCACCTCAATCGGTACAAGTGGATTCTTTAGTAAGGATGCAATTATCGAGACAACGTATCTGTTTGCAGAGCACACAGGCAACTATATTCCATACATATTCGGAATTGTTGCAGCACTGCTGACATCAACATACATATTCCGATTGTTGTTCATGACCTTTACAGGAAAACCACGTACTAATTACGGTGGTCATGAATCTCCAAGCGTCATGACAGTTCCATTGAGCATTCTTGCAGTGTTTGCACTGATCTTCGGTGTTCTTACCCAAACAAAGTTCTATCATTTCCTTGAAGTAACATTTGAGAATAGCTTTGTTCATGTCAATATAGAACATCTGGCGGAGTTGGGAAATTACGATCTTGTTCACAATCCAGGTCATGAACCACTCTTTATCCTGTGGTTACCGGTCATCGTAGGTGTTGCAGGTCTTGTGATCTCGTACTTAATATACTACAAGAAAGTCGTAGATATGAGCACGATCGTTTCAAGAAATAATCCTGTGTACAAACTCTTGTACAACAGATACTACCAACATCAGATATTCATTGAACTGATCGCACTTAAGATAACATACGGATTATCTCTTATTGGTGAATTCATTGATCGTAAGATCATTGATGGAATTATCGATGGTATCAGTGATGGTACTATTGCAATTGGAGAAACCATCAGAAAAGTTCAGACCGGTGTTGTCCAGAGTTATGCAACAGCAGTAATAGCGGGAGTTGGACTTCTGATAATACTGCTTAAATTGATCGTGGAGGTGCAATAATGATATCTATGCCTATAGTATCACTCATGATATTGGTACCTCTTATTGGAGCAGTACTAACATTATTTTCGAAAATAAAAGAACAGACACGTATAATTGCATTAGTATCTTCACTTGCACCTCTTGTAGGTGCTTTGTACATGATAATGAACTTTGACAGTTCGACTCCTGCTATGCAGTTTGTAGAGTCGTTTGATTGGGTGCCTTCCCTTGGAATATTGTATAAAGTCGGTGTTGATGGAATTGCACTGCCTCTTGTGTTGTTGGCCGCAATAGTGGTGCCTGCAACAATCATTTATTCATGGGGTGAAGACAAACAACCAAATCAGTTCTTTGCTTTGATACTTGCACTTGAGGCAGGAGTTATGGGTGTATTCACATCACTTGACTTTTTCCTGTTCTACATATTTTGGGAATTGACTCTTATCCCGATGTACTTCTTGATAAGTATATGGGGGGGTCCAAGGAAAGACTATGCTGCAATTAAGTTTTTCATCTATACACACGTCGCATCACTTGTGATGCTGCTCGGTATATTTGCATTATATTTCGCAGCATGGGCGCAGAGTGGAATTCCGAGTTTCGATATTCCATATCTGCTCGAACAGTTCCAGTTCCTTGAAAACACTGTTCTCAGGGATTCAATATTCCTTGCATTGCTGTTCGGATTCCTCGTAAAGATGCCAGCAGTGCCATTCCATACCTGGTTGCCGGATGCACACGTTGAAGCACCGACAGCAGGCAGTGTTTTGCTTGCAGCAGTTCTGCTTAAGATGGGTGGATACGGATTGTTCAGGGTGATGCTTCCAATGTTGCCATTCACAGGTTCACCAAAGTTGATGATATCAATTTTGGCATTCATTGGAGTACTCAGTATCCTCTACGGCGCAATGCTTGCACTTGCACAGACTGACCTTAAGAAAATGGTTGCATATTCAAGTATCAGCCACATGGGATATGTCACACTGGGTGCAGCAGCACTTGTGCCATTATCGGTGTCTGGTGCAATGTTCCAGCAATTCTCACATGGTTTGATCACATGTCTTTTGTTCATGTCATGTGGTGCCATTCAGCACATTGCAGGTACAAGGGTCATTGCTGATCTTGGTGGTCTGGCACAGAAAATGCCAAAACTTACAGTTCTTATGCTGTTCGGATTTATGGCATCACTTGGACTACCCGGATTGAGTGGATTCGTCGCAGAGTTCATGGTACTCACATTCTCGTACCTCACACTTCCAGGATATGTGTTACTCGCATTGCTTGGGATCGTGGTGACAGCAGGTTATCACCTGTGGGCAATGCAGAGGTCAATGTTTGGTGTGTTGAATGAGAAACTTGGACATCTCCATGATATCACCAACTACGAAACAATTTCAATGGGTATTCTGGCACTGCTTGTGTTATACTTTGGATTGAACCCAAGTCCGGTATTGGATATGATGACGACGAACGCAGAACAGATCGTGAGCCTTATGGCTCTGGCGGGGGTGTAAATAATGGCAAATTATATGTTACTGGCACCTGAACTGGTATTGACATTAGTCGCATTGGCAATAATGCTTGCCGGACTATTCTTTGGTCCAAACAATAAGAACATACTTGGTTATGTTGCGGGTGTCGGCCTTTTTGCCGCACTTTGTTTGACCATCGGTGGTCTTACTGTGAATGAAACACTGTTCTATGGAACAATGACGATCGATGCATTGTCACAGTTCTTCAAGATCGTGTTCATTTCAGTATCTTTGCTTGTGACCATTGCATCGATCAAATATACTGAAGGAAACAAAAACGCTGATGAGTTCTTCACACTGTTGTTGTTTTCCACGATCGGTATGATGGTGGTTGCATCTGCAAATGATCTTATAACATTATTTGTAGGATTTGAACTTGCAAGTCTTTCAACATACGCTCTTGCAGGATTTGAGAAAAATAATCCTAAATCAATGGAAGCAGCACTGAAATACTTCATCATTGGTTCACTTTCATCTGCACTGATGTTGTTCGGTATCTCATTTGTCTATGGAATGACAGGTACAACAAGTATACCCGGTATTGCAGAAAATGCAGGTGCTCTTGCATCAAGCCCGATCGGTTTAATTGCTGTGGTTATGCTAATTGCAGGATTTGGATTCAAGATGGCACTTGTGCCGTTCCACATGTGGGCACCTGATACATATCAGGGTGCACCAACAGTGATCTCTGCACTGCTTGCAGCAGGTTCCAAGAAGATGGGATTCGTTGCAGCATTCAGGGTATTCGTAGTCGCTCTTGCATTACTCAGTCCTAACTGGCAAACGGCATTTGCAATACTTGCGGTAATTACCATGACACTTGGAAATGTGGTCGCAATATCCCAGACAAGTGTTAAGAGAATGCTTGCATATTCATCAGTTGCACAGGCTGGATACATTGCAATTGCTTTTGCTGTAATGACACCAATGGCACTTACAGGTGGTGTCCTCTACACGTTGTCACATGCATTCATGAAGACCGGAGCATTCCTTGTGGTTGCTGTGGTCGGATACATGGTAGTATCCGATAACAAGAACGCAAAGGATATTGACCATCTTGACAACTTCAAAGGACTTGCCAAGAGAATGCCGCTAACAGCATTTGCAATGATGGTATTTGTATTCGCGCTATCCGGTATTCCACCAACGGCAGGATACATGAGCAAGTTTATCTTGTTCTCATCAACCATTGAATCAGGTCTTGTGTGGCTTGCTGTAATAGCGATATTGAACAGTGCGCTTTCACTGTACTACTATGCCCGTATTGTAAAGTACATGTACTTCTTGCCGGCAAGTGGTGGCAAAATATCTGAGCCAAAACCATATGCAGTTGCAATAATTCTTGCACTTGCAGGAGTATTGATAATCGGAATATGGCCAGAGCCATTCGTGTACTGGGCAATGGAAGCAGCAAAAGTGCTTATGGTCTAATGGAGTTGATAAAATATGGCAGATTGTGATCTATGTAGTGTATCTCTTCCGACCCTTAATCCGGTAAAAGTCGTAATGCCAAGGTTTGCTTCTGCATTCCCAAAAGGTACATGGGTAGGCTTATGTGACAAATGTCTTGAGAGTGCTAATGAGGTCAGTGGGAACACATCCTCACTAAGCAGTTCGAATGGCAAATGTGATCTTTGTGGTAAAAAAACCGAACTCTACTCTGTGGATGTTGAGTTCCCATCCCTTTGGAAAGGTGTTGAACCTGATGTGGCAAACCTTTGTAAAAGATGTCTTGAAGGATGCACTGAGGCACAAGTTCGGAAAGAGAACGAACCGAAAAGCGAACATCATTAATTGGTCTGTTTACCAGACCAATCTTTTTTTTAATTTTGTTATTTGCTGCATTTTCTGTATTTGTTGTACCTTTTATATCTGTAATTATATTGATAATAGGAAAGATTCATATTGCAAGGCAATGTATTTTTGAAATGGTGAATAAGATTGAAAAAAGAATTAATGAATATTCTGGCATGCCCAATATGTAAAGGTGATCTTGTATTGAATATCACCAAAGAGAACGATGAAGAAATTGTTAGTGGAACGATATACTGTTCCAAATGCAATGAGCATTATCCAATCGAAGATGGGATTCCAAACATGCTCCCACCAGACCTGAGAGAATGATCTTTAGCGAGGATATCTAAATTGCAACAAGTGCACATTAACAGGCTTGGCGTAAACTCCATTGAATTTGATACCGATACTGTTGAGATTCCATTATCACCTGGTGGCGAAAAAAGTTTTGAAATTGTGATAATCAACTATGCTGCACCAACACATGTCCACCTTTCCACAAGTGAGTCACTCATAGACAATGTGACCATTCTGGACAACAATCCTTATGTAAGGCACGAAGAATATGTTCCATTGGTCATGCGCATTCCCCCTGGTGGAAGGCTTTTTAACAGCGGTCAGATTCATGTAGTCGTTGGATATGGTTCTAAAAAAGAAAGTTTCAATCTTAAGATCGGTATATCAGACCCTGACGATGGCCCAATGGAAGTCGAAGTCGGAGATGATCTTTACAATCCACGTGTAAAATACGATAGTTTTCCATCTGGCACGAAAAGTAATAGGAATATACAGTTATCTGAGATGTCAAACCAGCTAATAAACGGCATTTTAGAATCATTAACTCCAAGATTGATATTATTCCTTGGTGGAATGAGCGTGTTGTTGATCGCTTTGTACATTATTTTGCAGGCTGCAGTTACAATTAACATAGAACCAATAACATTTGAACCAACATTTTTATTCCCTATTTTTTATGTGGCAATTGCATCATCCATTTTATTTACAGCATTGATAGCATATTTACTGATCAAACTTCCAATATTTAAATAAAAACCAAGAGGTAGTTGAATTCTTATGAAATACATAATAGTAACTGGCGGAGTAATGAGTGGGCTTGGAAAAGGAATAACAACTGCTTCTACCGGAAGAAACCTGAAAAATAAAGGATATAAGGTTACGGCTATCAAGATCGACCCCTACATCAATATCGATGCAGGTACGATGAGTCCTTTCCAGCATGGTGAGGTGTATGTATTAAAGGACGGTGGAGAGGCTGACCTTGATCTTGGCAACTATGAACGTTTCCTGGATACTGAACTTACAAGAGATCACAACCTGACAACCGGTAAGATATACCAATCCGTGATATCAAAGGAACGACGGGGCGAATATCTTGGAAAAACCGTTCAGATAATCCCTCACATTACAAATGAGATAAAAGACCGCATACGAAAAGTCGCCGCAAAAAGTGGCGCAGACATTTGTTTGATCGAAGTCGGTGGTACTGTTGGTGACATTGAGAGTATGCCGTTCTTAGAAGCAGTCAGGCAGATGCACAGGGAAGAACCCGATGATGCTATTGCACTCATTCATGTGACACTGGTGCCGATCGATGCACAGGGCGATCAGAAAACAAAACCGACCCAGCATTCTGTAAAAGAGATGAGGGAACTTGGTCTATCTCCTGACGTAATTGTTGCCAGATGCAAAGAACCACTTTCTCAAGACTCAAAAGAAAAGATCGCTCTGTTCTGTGACGTTGCTGAGGAGGCTGTTGTTAGTGCACATGATGCAAAAGACATCTATGAAGTTCCGCTTTTGATGGAAAATGAGGGACTCACCGATTATTTGATGGATAAGTTAAACCTCAAGAAAATGGGTGAGGATACATCATGGAGTGATATGATCACTCGCATGAACAGCATTACAGATGAGGTTAAACTTGCGATCGTTGGAAAATATACTCATCTTGAAGATTCATACATAAGCATTCGTGAGTCCATTAAACATGCTGCCATTGAGTGTGGCTGCAATGTTGATACTACCTGGATAAAAGCTGAGACAATTGAGAATGATTCAAATGTATTGGAAAGTCTGTCCGAATTCGATGGCATACTTGTTCCGGGTGGTTTCGGCGAACGCGGTACTGAGGGCAAGATACTTGCAATCCAGTATGCGCGGGAAAATGATATCCCATACCTTGGATTATGTCTGGGAATGCAACTTGCAGTAATTGAGTTTGCAAGGAATGTCGTTGGCCTGAAAGGTGCGAACAGTACAGAATTTGATGAGAATACCCCGTATCCTGTGATCGATCTTCTTCCTGAACAGGAAGGTTTGCTTGACATGGGCGCAACAATGCGGCTTGGTGACTATGATGCGGCGCTGAAGAGCGGCACGATTGCACAGCGGATATACAGTGCCAGTAATATTGTTGAGCGACACAGGCACAGGTACGAGGTTAATCCGAATTTTATAGAAAGGATCGAAGCAAAAGGTGCGGTGTTTTCAGGCAAGAACAAGAACAGGATGGAGATCGTTGAAATTCCTGATAATAAGTTCTTCTTTGCATCCCAGTTCCACCCTGAATTTAAATCCAGACCCGGTCGTCCGTCCCCACCATTCAAGGCACTTGTTGAAGCGATGCTGGATATGAAAACGAAAAAATAATGGTATCGTAAAAAGACACGAACGTAATAAATTGGACAATAACAACTGATACGATCGTGTTATTGTTCAACTCATCCTTTTAGGATCGACTTTCATATATTCACGCAGCAGAGTAGTTGCATAACTTCCTTTTGGCAATGAAAAATCAAGAACTGCTTTTGTTTTACCAGTATTCAGTTCATCTTCTGATGCTACATACTCAGGTTGTGCATACAGCAAAATCTCGCGTCTCAATCCCTTTGATGCCAATTCAGGCATGGCCGGGACTTTGAATCCTTCAATCGGAACTCCGCTATTCTCAAATATGCGGTGCTCGATCTCACCCTGCTGGCCAGATGCCCATTCTGTGCTGTAGCCGATCAGGGGTGCTGTCACAAAAGCACGCTTGCGTTTTATAAGGTTATTTATTCCGTTGAGTTTTTGTGATGTAACCTTCTCTGTTCTGGATATATCAGGAAGTCCATCTTTGTTCTTAAAACAGACAATATCTCCTTCAACAGCAGCGTTTAGGGGCAGACCTATTTTGACTCGCTCACACAGGATTTGATTAAACATGTATGACTGGTATGCATGTACGAACATCATGCGTATGCTCTTGGCAAGTATCCCAAATGCGCCCACAAAATCATCAGGATCTGTAACAAGATGGTGCATCATTGAGCGTTCATATCGCAGGTTCAGTGGATATTGTTCAAGGCCCCATGCATAGTCTTTTGTGGTGAACACGTGATCTCGCACGCGTCTGTTCTCTTCGGATTCATCAGGGAACGATCTCGCAATGTATGCCAGTGCGGCTTCTTCGACATTTCCGTGAATGATTGCTTCTCCCACAAGGTGTGTGATGGGGCGGATCGCGCCAAATCGCTGTATCCCGAAAAAGTTAGGGACTCCACCCGTTTCAAGTATCTCATCTGTGGTTTTCTGAAGACGTCTCTGGAGTTCATCTTCGGACAGTTCGATGTCCCTAACAATGATCTTGAACCCGTTTCCTGTAAGGTCGCCCAATTTCACTGGCCTGTTCGACCTGCCGATGACCTTCAGTTCAACATCCTTGAGGTAAATAGCATCCACTGCCTGTGGTGTCATGTTATTGATGCTGATCTTCTGGGTAGTGACTGCCCGCCTGTCCTTTGTGCCTGCAAAACCTATGCGCTGTTGGCTGATCCCAAATTTGCGTGAGAGGTCACGGATTACATGATGCATGTCCCAGTTGCGTTTTGTGAGTTCAAGTATCAGTTCTTTACCACTATCCCCTTCTTCACGGTTTGTGATCTCGGTCACAATAAAATCATCGATCTCCTGCCTTAACATCCCTCCAATACCTTCGGTGGTTGTAGTATATATGTCGATACCTGTTTTTTTTTCAATTTCCGGTATTTGCATCAGTAATCTCCTCTCACTTTGGAATTATGTCAATTGCTGTAATTTTGGTTGTATTGATGTACGTCCAACCCTGTGATGTGGGTGCCGTATCTCCAGGCAGGTCTCCTGCATAAAGGCTTGATGTTGGGTCCAGCATAAGCCATGATCCGTATTCATCTGTTGAGTAGTATACAGGAACGGGACCATAGTATTGTCCGATCCCATCTACGATTCTGTCAATATGGTCAGTATCGTTACCGATGTACACTGCAGTAAATGCGTGTGTGTCTGTGAGATATATCCGCGTTGTGCCTCCAATGGCTTCTACAAGGGATGACATTAATATGGCGTAGTCATCGCAATCTCCTGCACCAATTTTCAGTGTTTCGTTTGGAGGAGACCAGTAATCACCGCCACGTGGATCACTGATGTACTGTATGTTTTCTTTTACGTAATCGAATATGGCACATATCTGGTATATGTTATACGTGCCAGGATAGGTTTTTGCAGAACTTGCTGCAATCTCGCGAACATTAATGTCCAGAGGGTTTACTTTATTGTTCATACTCTTAAAAACACTCTGTGGCAAGTTGGATACATGTTCTGGATATTCTTCTGCAATCGTGGGTATGACATCCATTGTGAAATTGTCAAATAATTGTTCATGATGGTCATACCATGTACCAGACATTGTTTTCACAATTATTGATAGGCTAAGTCCAAGGGTTATTTGATCTGTTTCCTGCGGGACCATCACATTGAACATACCTATGTATCTTTCCTCGCCTGCAGGAATGGTGATGCCAGTGTTTTGCATATATGACTCGTTTATGCTTGAAACATTTGGACCTCGTATTGCGTATCCATAGATGAATATTGGTGTGTTGCCACTGTTCTCTACGAATATCTTAAATGTTCCTGTGCCGCCTTCATATAATTTTGTATGATAATAATTACTTGATAGGCTGAACCCGGGGATCATTCTCGAATTTGATGTTGTTGTAGGTGTTTTTTCAAATTTATGTGGGGGAGTATCAGGTACTTCAGGGACTGTGAGTTCAGAGATATCCAGTTTATATGTTTCTTCTTGAGTGGATATGTATGTTGTAGACTGCGTATATTGTTCGATCTGCTGGAAAGATTCAGTTAGACATCCTGAGGTTGAAATTGAGATAAGGATTATCAATAGCATTGCAATCATGCATATATGTTTTTTAATCATTTATGGATCATCATCCTTTTAATCGATCGTTGTAACAACCGATCATAACAATTTCAAATGCCCTGTGATCTTTTCAAGTTCATCTGATCTCGCAGGTCCTATCCCAAGCACCGTAATAGTGCCTGGTGCGATCTCGGTACGCCCTGCATCTGTGATAAGTGCTGTTGGAAAGTCGTGTCGTCTTGCCACTTCCTTGAGTTCAAAAAGATCCTGCAATGTTGGAACCCGAAGGACTACCTTTTTCTGACCGCTTTCCTTCCACCCCTCAAGCGCATCTCTGTCTGCCCAATCTGACGCAGATACGGCAGCATGTGCAACCTGTACTGCAAGTTTACCTTTTGAAAGTTTGAGGTCATCGCGTATCACAATGCATTGTTTGTATTCAATCATCTTTATTTCCTCGTAATCCCTAATACAAAATGCTACTATATCCCTATATCCCCGTGGTCACGTAATCGATTATATGTTCTGCGGCATTTATGCCCCATGCCTCATATATGCCTGCTCCCGATGGTGTGCCATTGACCTCAAGTATGACTGGTCCGTTTGCTCCTTCAATGATGTCCACACCTGCAAAGACCGTACCAATGGTTTCTGCGGCACGTATGCATATCTCTTCCTGTTCTTGCGACAGGATACACCGCGCGGCAGTGCCTCCCTGACTGAGGTTGTTGAGCCATGAGCCGTCTGGTGCTGTGCGATATATCGCACCGATGACGCTGCAATTGACAACAAATGCACGAATATCTCGCCCTGGATTAGTGATAAATTCCTGAATGTATAGCATCTCCTTTTCAGTGATGAGGTCATCGATGAGTTGTTTGATCGATTCGGGGCGCGGTTTGTTATTCGGGTAAAATGCTGTGTTGTCTTTAATTCTCACAATTCCCATACCTTTGTAGCCAAATACGGGTTTTATTATGGCATCACCAAACTCTGCCAGTGCTTTCAGAGCACCTTCGGTACTCTGGACTGCTGTTGTTCGAGGGACTGGCAAGTTTGCCTGTGCCAGAAGACAGGTAGAGTGGTATTTGTTTGCAGCATTCTGGATTGCCTGTGGGGTATTGACAACCAGTGTTCCGTTCATTTCAAGTTGTCGCAGAATGTCGAATCTAAATGAAACACCTTCAAGTGTACCTGCTCCGACATCGCGCACAATAATTGCATCAAGTTCGGATAGGTCGGTGTCGTTTGCGCTGTAATGGACACTGTGTTGTATTGTGACATCTGCGGTTTGCAGGTTTATTATGACCGGGGTGATGTTTTTTTGTTTTGCTGCGGCTATTAGGGCTGTGGCTGTCCAGTCTGTTAGGTTGGTTATTGCGATTCCGATTTTTCTCGTTGTAGGTTCCATTCTGATCTTTGGTATGAAAATACCCTCATTTTATTGCCCGTGGGTGTCCCGACGGGTCATGAATGTTTATTTGTTTTGCATTTATTTGTTTTGCATTTATTTGTTTTGCATTTATTTGTTTTGCATTTTTGATTATATATAATCTATAAGATTATGTATTTCAAGTCAATGCGAACAAAGTGAGCATTTTCTTGTTGAATATAATTTATAGGATTATGTACTCCGAGTTAACGCGAACGAAGTGAGCATTTTCTCGTTTATTATATGAGATCTCGTTCGAAAAAGATGACATTAATCTAAACGCACTGAAAAAAATAAAAATGAAATAGGTTTATCTACTTCTTCTCCGCATGCAATTCCAGATGGTCAGTCTCGATCTCGACCAGCGCGCCGAAGAATTCCTTCATTCTCGATTCCACTGCCTCGTCCCTGAATGTTGAATACGACTTGATGGCGCGGTTCTCTCGTTCCCAACCTTCCTTTGTGTTTACGGCAGCGTCAATGTTGCACGAAGTGTCTGGAAGAGCCGGAACTTCAATTTTCAAAAACTTGCAGATGGCAGAGGCATGTTCTAATTCGATCTTCTTTAATGCCTTGAATTTTGCGATATAATATTCATCGTTTTGCGCTTTTGCCTTTTTGAAGGCACATTCATAGAACCCTGAATTATTTATCTCAAGTTCAAGTGCAGCCTCAAGGTTTGATCTGGTCTTTTCACTCAGGTTTACTTCAAACTCCGAAGTATCCCATATGGTAGCCTCTGTGAAATATTTTGTTTTGGCACCGCAAAAAGGGCATCTGCTTGGTGCTTCTGTTCCAATGTACGGGTCGCCACAAATGCGGCATCTAAATACGTTTACGCTTTTTGACATATTTTAACTCTCTGTATGTATTAAGTTGGTGCTTTGTTAATTTAAGCCTTTTGTAGTGAGATCATGAAACAAACAACAAAAATCATGTCCCAAAAAACCGATTTGTTTTTAAGTGTTTGCGCCATACCACGCTACATATTTAGATAGAGTATTTCGTTAGAAATACTCGATATTCATAGCAATAAATCTAAATATATTTTACAGGGATGAAGAACCATGAGTAGCGATATTTTGCGAAGAGGTCGGCTTGCAACCGCGCCCGATGAGGAGATAACTAAGTTCACATCTTCAATGGATGCTGATAAATGGATATTCGAAGCAGACATTGCAGTTGATATGGCGCACACGGTCATGCTAAAAGAGCAGGGCATCATCAAGGAAAGCGATTGTTACGGCATACTTAAAGGACTCCTGAATATAAAGGAAGGCGGGATCGATAAACTTGACCACACCTATGAAGACATACACATATCCCTTGAATCAAAACTCATAGACCTCGTAGGCGAAGATGTCGGTGGCAGGATGCACTCGGGACGATCGCGAAACGATGAGGTCGCAACATGTATCAGGCTTGTCCTTCGAGACGAAATGCTTGGTCTAATGGGCGATCTTGCGCTTCTTCGCGGTTCATTGTACAGCACCGCAGACAAGAATATCGATACGCTCATGCCAGGTTTTACTCACCTGCAACATGCCCAGCCAACAACCCTTGCACATCATCTTATTGCTCATGCAAACGTATTTGGTCGTGATTTTGACCGCACTTTGAGTGCTTATTCAAGGATTAACTTGAGCCCACTTGGTGCAGCAGCATTCGCCTCGACCGGTTTTAACATCGACCGTTCACGCACACAAAAACTACTTGGGTTTGACGACCTCGTAGAAAACTCAATGGATGCTGTGAGCAGTCGCGATTTCCTGATCGAATCCGCCAGTGTATTTGCAAATGTCATGATAAATTTAAGCAAAATGGCAGAGGAGATCGTAATGTGGTCGACAGCCGAATTCGATTTCATTGAACTAAATGATATGTATTCATCTACCTCATCCATCATGCCTCAAAAGAAAAATCCCGATACTGCCGAACTTATAAGAGGTAAAAGCGGTGTTGCGATCGGCTCACTCATGTCGCTTTTGACGATATGCAAATCATTACCTCTCAGTTACAACCGCGATCTGCAGGAAGCCACGCCAAATATCTGGCGTTCTATTGAAACAACACGGGCTGCAGTTCGCATCATGGCAGGCATTGTCGGGACGATGAAAGTGAACATTGACGTGATGACAGAACAATCCGTCACAGGTTTTACAACAGCTACCGAACTTGCAGATACAATAGTGAGGGCAACAGGCGTACCATTTAGGACAGCGCACCAGATCGTAGGCGTGTTATCGCGCGGAAAGGGTGAACCAACACTTGGCGAGATCGATGCGGTGGCACATAATGTTATCGGTGAAAGCCTGAGCGGGCGCGGATTAACTGAAGATATGGTACGTGAAGCACTTGACCCCAGATCAAACATCAAAAAACGAAACGTCACAGGGGGACCTGCACCTGATGAGATACGTAGATCCCTCAACAGCAATATGGTTAAACTGGGTAAAGACGAGCAGAAACTTGAGAGTTTGAACAAACGTATCGATGACTCGATAAGCAACTTGCTTGGAGTTGTCAGCGAGTGCATAAGCAAGCAATAAGCAATAAGCAATAAGTCATAAATTGGAAAAATGATTATCATGGATTTTGAACAAGGCGACAGGGTGCAACTTGAAAAAGATGGCAGGGTGTATGAGGGTATTGTAATGCCAAGTACAACCAATTATATAGTGCTGAAAATGGATAGCGGATACAATGCAGGATTCAGTCCAGAAGATGCAAAAATAACTTTAATTGCAAAAAAACAGGAAACCGCTTCGACCCCCGCCAAAGCAGTAGAGGAGAGAGCGCAAAAGAAAGGCGGCAACCTCCCGAAAGTTACCATTTTATCAACTGGCGGCACGATTGCCAGTAAGATCGATTACAGGACAGGTGCAGTGAGTGCACAGTTCTCGGCAGATGACATACTGAACACGATACCTGAACTGACAGAGATCGCCGACTTTAGCGGGAGAGTGGTCTATAATATACTGTCCGAGAATATGAGATCTGAATATTGGGCAGAACTTG
The DNA here is from genome assembly GCA_023544565.1 of Methanosarcinaceae archaeon. Lineage (GTDB taxonomy): Archaea > Halobacteriota > Methanosarcinia > Methanosarcinales > Methanosarcinaceae > Methanovorans. The sequence continues at coordinate 7,674 of JAMJFS010000015.1, read as the reverse complement.
CCCGTGCAGTTGTTGAAGAGATCAAGAATGGTGCAGAAGGAATTATCGTTGCACATGGCACAGATACCATGATGTACTCTGCTGCTGCGTTGTCATTTATGATCGAGACGCCTGTACCTATTGTTTTTGTCGGTTCCCAGCGAAGCGCGGACAGGCCAAGCAGTGACAATGCCATGAATGCGATATGTGCAGCCGAAGTGGCTGTCAGCGACATTGCAGAAGTATGTGTTGTGATGCACGGTACTCCCTCTGATGACTATTGTTTGATCCATCGCGGTACAAAGGTACGGAAAATGCACACATCAAGAAGGGATGCATTCAAGTCCATCAATGCAGAACCCATCGGGTCTGTTGATTATGCAACGCGCAAGATCAAATCAAATGACGATTACATCAAGCGCGGTAGCCGTGAGTTAAAGTTGCATGAGGGATTTGAACCAAAATGTGCACTTGTAAAGTTCACGCCCGGGGCAAGTCCGGACATATTATCATATTTCATTGCCGCAGGTTATCGCGGAATTGTTATTGAAGGAACAGGGCTTGGTCACGTCTCAGCCGACTGGATTCCGGCAATTGAGAGTGCGCGGCAGTCAAAGATTCCGGTTATCATGACATCGCAGTGTATCAATGGTAGGGTGTGTGGCAGGGTTTATGATACAGGCAGGGATATCCTCAAAGCCGGTGCAATTGAGGGGGAAGATATGCTGGCGGAAGTTGCGCTCGTTAAACTCATGTGGGCGCTGGGGCAATCACAGGATTTTGATGCTGTTTGTAATCTTATGACGGATGATATTGCCAGAGAGATATCATTTTGCAGTTCACAGTGAAAATATATAATTCCTGCATTCGAATTGGTTTTTAATGTGGATGATCAAGTCAAAAACTATAAATATCATGATAAATCATGATGTATTGTGGAGAAATATATCACAAACCCAAGAGGCAACAACCACAAGGTGGCGATGATCACTCAGAGTGCTAATGGGATGATCACGATAAACGCGTGGTTGCGAAAGTTAGGGTAAAGAGAGAAGGATATTATTCGCATAATGTTGCCAACCTTCTCATTCATTTTTTTCGATTTTAAATATTGGTTTTTTTCTCGTAGTATATGTTTTATAGAAATGTATAGTGCGAGTTAATGCGAGCGTCAATGAAGATTTTCTTGTTGTATATAGAGGCTGTCCAACAATCCAAAATCACAGATAAAAGAAGGACAAATATGGCTTTAAATCAATAAATAAGGTTTGATTTTATCGTCCATAGTAATTGTTAGACAGCCTCTATAATCTATAAGATTATGTAGTCCAAGTTAATGCGAACGAAGTGAGCATTTTCTTGTTTTGTTGATGTAATTTTAGTATCATCCATTCAATCGATTATTTTTTCAAATTTATAGATAAGTAGATTAATAATGAAGTAATCACTATTCAACCGTTATTCAATATCATCATAGATATTATCATTATAATTATTTTCAATAATCATGATCAATAGGTGAATATATGTCATTAGCGAAACTCAGAACACATTATGCAAAACAGATCGACCTCGATACGATAGGTGAAGATAAAGTCACACTCGCAGGTTGGGTCCATGAAGTACGAGACCTTGGTGGGATATGCTTTGTGGTCTTGCGAGATCGTGAAGGTCGTGCACAGGTTACACTTGTTAAAAAGAAGATTGATCCTGAACTGTTCAACATCGCAAAAAAACTTGTACGCGAATCAGTTGTTTCGATAACAGGCTCTGTAAAAGGATCAGATCAGGCACCTAATGGTTATGAGATTATTCCTGATTCGATCGATGTACTAAATTTAGCAGATTCGCCTCTTCCAATGGACACAACAGGAAAGGTGGATGCAGAACTGGATACTCGTCTTGATTCAAGGTTCATCGACCTTCGACGTCCTGGTACACAGGCAGTCTTTAAGATCCGGCATGAAGTACAAAAAGCAGTACGTGATTTCCTCACACAGGAAGGCTTCATTGAAACTTCCACTCCAAAAGTAGTTGCAACAGCAACAGAGGGCGGAACATCACTTTTCCCAATAACATACTTTGATAGGGAAGCATTCCTAAACCAGAGTCCTCAACTTTTCAAGCAGATATTGATGTCAGGCGGACTTGACAAGGTGTTTGAGATCGGACCTATCTTCAGGGCTGAGGAACATGACACACGTCGTCATCTAAATGAAGCAACTTCCATTGATATCGAAGCAAGTTTCATGGATCACTTTGATGTAATGGAAATCCTTGAGAACATGATTGCATTTGTGTATTCACATATCAAAGAAAATGCAGCACACTTACTTTTGGATCTGGAAGTCGAACTAACTGTTCCGAAAACTCCATTCTTACGACTGACATATCAGGAAGCCATCGATATAGTGAATGCTGATCCTAACAGCGAGGAAGAATTAGTATGGGGCGATGACCTTGGAACTGCATCTGAAAACCTTATTGGTGAGCATGTATTCAATGAGACCGGTGAATCACATTACTTCATTATCGACTGGCCAAGTGAGGTCAAGCCATTCTATGCAATGTCATACGAGGACAGACCCGAGATCAGCAAATCATTCGACATGATGCACCGCACAATGGAACTTTCCTCAGGGGCACAGCGAGTTCATGAGCATGATGCATTGAAGAGCCGGATCGAATCCAAGGGACTGGATTCTGATGGTTTTGATTTCTATCTCAGGGCTTTCAAATACGGCATGCCACCACATTCAGGATGGGGGGTCGGATGTGAGCGTCTTGTTATGACAATGCTTGGAACTGATAACATACGTGATGTTGTATTGTTCCCAAGGGACAGAAAACGATTGTCTCCATGAGACATATTTGGATTTTCACAATATTGAGTGAGTAAATATTTGACGGGATGAACAGGATTTATAGGATTTACAGGATGGTGGAATATTGGTATCTTGTCAATCCTGTAAATCCTGTCATTATTATGTATAATTATTATAACTATAGGTAAATAAAAATGAAGGACAGAAACCCCACAGCATCTAGTATTGAGAAACAAAAGGCAGGGGAAGCAGCAGCAGAACTTGTTAAGGACGGAATGATCGTTGGACTTGGCACAGGTTCAACTACTGCATACACGATAGCACAACTCGGCAGACGTGTTGATGAAGGTCTTGACATACTTGCGGTTGTAACTTCCTATCAGTCCGAAGGGCTTGCAATTGAAGCAGGTATTCCGCTTACTTCACTTGCAGAGCACCAGGTGCTTGATATTGCGATCGATGGTGCAGATCAGGTGGATGCACATTTCAATGTGATAAAGGGCGGCGGCGCGGCGCACACTCGTGAAAAAGTAGTGGCGCGGTCTGCAAAACGCTTTGTTATTGTTGCGGATGATTCAAAAACCAGTGAGCAGTTGAACCACTATGTCCCTATCGAAGTATTGCCTTATGCCAAGAATCTGGTTATACGCCAGATGAAGGAACTTGACGGTGAACCGAAGATGCGTCTTGGTATTCGTAAGGATGGACCTGTGATATCCGATAACGGCAATTTTATAATCGATGTGGAATTTGGTGTCATTGAAGATCCTGCTAAATTATCACTTGAACTATCAGCATGCACGGGTGTAGTTGAGCACGGTATATTCACAGGTGTGGATGATGTCTACATCGGGCAAAAAGATGAAACAGTGACTATCACATCGTCACGATAGGACTGTGTGTTAATCGTTTATTGTAATCTATGGCGGAATTGTAAAATTAGGTTAATATCATGTCAACTTTCAAATGTTGGGTTATGACTGGCATAGAATAGAATATATGGTATGATTTTTTAAGATCTAAAATAGCCGATGTGTATCTATAAAAACCATAAAAACCATAACACCCGTAAACCGCTGTAGGCAGCGCGGTTCACTGCCACCAAATTCGTAGACTAAATATACAATTCTAATATTTGTATCGCAATTTTTGATGACGGGTAAATTCGCAATCGATGGCGCATACTGCCATTGCAAAGAAACACTTTTTTAACGATTTAGCTCATTCAAATTGGTATGGATGGAACGTGCCACGCTCTCGAATGTGTGGTTGCGACGTTTTTAGTATAAGTTTTGCCCCTTTCCATTTTGGTTAAAAGCAATTCCCCTTAAAACAATTGCAATATGATCAGGCGATCGTGTCATCTGCCAGGGGGCAGGCGCACATCTCCATCAATGCTTCTTCTCCTGTATGTGATCCGCGTGCGATGAGTATATCTCCGATCTGGACTACGGTTTTTGAACCCGGACTATAAACCCATCTATCAGCGCGCTTTATTGCCATTACATGAACGCCGGTTTCTGTTTCAAGATTAAGTTCGCTAAATGATTTTTCAACGATCGGGGAGCAGGCATCAACTTGAATTCTTGTTATTACCTCATCAGAACCTCTGACAGCAAGTGTGATAATGGGATGTAGGTCAATGTCTCGAAGCACTGTATCTGCAACAGAATAAGCGGCATCTGAAATGGCTTCTGATGCATTTGCAAGATGCAGGAGTCCGCGTAGTTGGTTGACATCAGGGACATGTTTTGCAGTTTCTAAAACCCAATGTTGGAGTTCATTTTTCATCGAATCCATTTCTGATTCGAGTGCTCTTACTTCGTGTGCAATATCCTCATTGTCAAAAAGAAGTGCTGAGTATGCAAGACCTATTGATAGTTCAGCCATGTTCTTCATATCCACTATAATATCTACAGCTTTTTCGAGGTCTTTTAATGCCTTTTCATGATGTATCTCTTTTGGCTCGTATTTCTTGTTGGTCGCAAGTTCAACAAAGATTGGTACACCATCATCATGACCGCGTGCAAAGAGTACATCATCCGTTCGAATGCGTGTTTCATGTTTTGGATCATATACCCAGTCATCATGTCGTCTTATTGCGATGATCCACATGCCGGGATCGCTATCAAGTTCAAGGTCACCAAGCGTACATCCTACCATACTAGAATCTTCATTTACAGTTGCACGCACAATGGTCTCTTCTGCTTCGCGCAGTGCAACTTTGAGTTCAAGTGGAATTCCCATATCCATCAATACGATCTTTGCAATGTCACCTGCAGCGTTTGCGATATTCTCGGAAGAGGCTGCAACTTGCAAAACACCAGACATTTCCTCGGCATCATCGATACGCCGCGCGCTCAGCATTGCGGCAATCTTTATGTGGTAATCAATAGTATCCATCTTTTCTTCAAGGCGAATAACTTCTTCTGCAATATCATCAGCATCGTATATCATTGCAGAATATGCAAGATCTACCATTAATTCAGATGTATCTTTCATCTCGATCAGAAGATCTTTAAGATTTCGTGGACTGTACTTTATTTCCTTTGGACTCATGATATTTGTACCAACTTGGGTTATATTTACTATATTTCGTAATGATATATAATGATTAATTCATACTATAATTATTTACTGCGGCAATTCAGATAATTCCTAATACGTAAAGTGCTATGAATATCCCCAAAACACCCACAAGGTCTCCAATTGTTGCAATAAGCGGTATCACGGTGTCATCGGGATCCAGCCCATATCGGTGCGATGTGACTGCGATCACGATTGTGGCTGAAAATACAATCAACAATTCAAGTGAAGTTGTTATTAGGCTGATCTGAAGTAGTGTGACAAATCCCATTCCTAAGTTCATCCATGTGCTTACAAACCACACGATCATACTGAGTGCTATCGATGCTGTCATCCCTACAATAAGTGCTGCAATGACACTATTGCGAATAACAGGATTCTTGTGGATATGGCTTCCAAGACCCATGTGGAATGCAGATGACAGACGTGCACCTAGCATGCTTCCTGTGTCTCCTCCAATTTTGATCAATGCCGGGATCATCATCAGGAGCACCGGCATTGATATTAAACTATCAACTCTTGAGTTTAATACTTGACCTGCTGCAATGCCTATAACGCATGTGATGAGCAACACAGGTAAACCCCTGCCAACGATTCCCCTTACTGTATAATATGTCATAAGGCAAGCACCACCCTTGCAGCGACAAATAGCATGAACATTGAAACTATGTCTCCAATGGTTGCTATCGCAGGCGTTACTACATTATCGGGATCGAATCCGAATCGAAACATTCCAAGTGCGAGCAGCACTGCAACTACGGCAAGTACGATGCCTGATGTCACACCTGCAATGACTGCGATGAGGATTAGCACGAGGGCACCTGCACTTTCAAGTCCCAATGCAAGGGTCACATAGTGTCCTAAGATTCCAAGTACAATGGATAATATGAAACCGAGTAAAAGCGAACCTGATACATTATTTATAAGTTCGGGATTTGTATCTATTCGCGTGATAAGACCCATGTGGATAGCACTCCCAAGACGCGATCCGAGCGTGCACGAGACATTTCCCCGCATCCCAAGCACGGCAGGTGCGATCACGATCAGACCCGGGATAAGTTGAAGTTCATTTGTCATACCTGAAAATATCAACCCTGCGACCACTCCACCAATGATTGCTAAGATCTCAAATGGCAGCGCTTCACGTACGATAGAACTAACACTGGCATATTCGCCAAGATATTCCTCAATTTCAATATCATCGTCTTCATGGTACGCACGGGGTGGCATGTAAGATAGTACTGGCATTATTATTATTAAAACAATCCCATTTTTTGTTGACCATTCTTTTTAATATAGATTTGGAATGTATGGTAAAAATCAATCATAGAGGGCGCAGAACACGATGAGAGTTGTATTTTTCTCTCTGCGGTCTCAGCGTCTTTTGCGGTTTGAAAATATTCATTGATCCTTTGTATTTTTGGATATAACCCACTCAATGTTGAGGAAATCTTATTAATTGAAATAACTGAAATCTATAACAGTGAACATTATAGTATAAGGATTAAATATAAGGATTAAATATAAGGATTAAATATAAGGATTAAATATAAGGATTAATTCAATATCAATTTAAAAAAGATTTTTTAGTGGGCCCGATGAGATTCGAACTCATGATCCTCGCCGTGTAAAGGCGATGTCATAACCGGCTAGACCACGGGCCCACAATTGAATTGCGATAAGCGCATCCCCCTAATGTACGAAGGTGTATATATCCTTTTTTGATGGAGCTATTTATGGAGTGCGTATTTGGAACTGACATATAAGTAATACGAGAAAATTCTTCATCTGGTTGAATTAACTCGAACTATATAATTCCATAAATTATAGAGGCCGTCCTTTAATTAAATTTCGACATTTTATCTAAACATCACACTTGAATTCAATAAAATCGAATCCTCTGAAAAATTAAAAATCACAATAAACCCCCGAATTTAAAACAAAACACCCACATTTTCCCCCATTTTAGACCACATAACTGTCATATTATGTGCTATGCATGCTAAATTATGTTCAGTTTTCACATTCTCTAGACCTCTTGTAAAAAACTCCCTCAATCCAAGATTTTGCTTAATATTTCCAAATGGAATGTAACCATCTAATTTCTTCTCTTCCAAATATCGTAGATTGTCACCAGTGAAATATCCATTATCCGCACTTACTTTTGATCCTTGTGGTAATTTTCCTATATTTTCTTCTGTCTTTTCAAGTTGTGGCCGTAACTGGTGGTGATCAGTACAATCTTGAGTAACATCATTTGCAACAATTATCCCTGAATCATGAT
>JAMJFS010000014.1 GCA_023544565.1 Methanosarcinaceae archaeon | reverse complement strand
GCCAAGTTTACATAAAAAGATAAGTTTCATATTAATGTGATTAACTTTTAGATTTAAGTATTTTATTTAATTTATTCCAAAAATTAAATTAATCAGGAGAGTTTGGTTTTTTAGTGTTACATATAAACCCTGAAAAAAGTGTGAAGGGAGGAATTGAAACTCACGAAAACCTCCTCTCCTATCTCTCAAATCCAGCGCCCTTCACCCCCATCTTTTCCACCCTCGCGCCCCTTCTAAAACTTATTATGCGCTGTTTTGGGATTTTGGACTGGGCAGGGCGCCACATTTTTAAATTCAACGTACTGAAGATTTGATAAGACAAGCTACCGACCAAGTTCACGAAATTGTAAACTTTGGTTTAAATGTGGGCGTATGCATGAGATTACTTTCACCGGACTCTTACCTTAAGAATATATACAGTAAATAACAATGATGCTATCAGAGCGTAAGATTTTTTCACATGGATGCAAAATATGAAAATTGTATTGGATACAAATATTCTTATTCACATTGAAGACCCAAAAGAACTGAGTTCAAATCTCCAAGGTTTACTTAATGTATTCCGTAGATATGGACATCATATTTTCATTCATCCGGCGTCATTGAAGGATATCAAAAATGATCAAAATGCTCAACGTAGAACGGTCATATTATCTAAATTAAAAGGTTATCCACTAATAGAGTTGCCACCTAAACCCACTGATGATTTTTTGTCACTGATGGGGACTTTGTCCACTAGCAATGAAATCAATGATAATGAAATCCTTTTTGCAATTCAAAAAAACGCTGCTGATTTTTTAATCACAGAAGACATCGATCTTCAAAAGAAGGCAAACCGAGTAAATCTTGAAGACCGTGTATTATCCATAGATTCAGCCCTTAGTTATTTTGAAGATCTCTATGCAAGAGATGTGCCAACACATGCTCTTTTGAGAGAAGATTATCTTCGCAATCTTGATGTTGATGAACCTTTTTTCGATTCATTAAAAGAAGATTATGGTGATTCTGATTTTAGGAAATGGTTCAAGGCAAAATCAATAGAAGGTCGAAAATGCTGGGTTTATCACGAAGATAATGCGATTAAGGCATTATTAATGTTAAAAGAAGAGAATGAGCCAATTGAAATATCTCCTCCAATCCTGGCTGTAAGGAGACTAAAGATCGCTACATTGAAGGTTGATATATCTGGATTCAAATTAGGTGAACTGTTTCTGAAAATGGCATTCCAATACTGCATTCGCAACCAGATTTTTGAGACATATTTAACCCATTTCCGAAAAGATGATGATGCGCTGATAAATCTCATTGAGAACTATGGGTTTGAAACGGCAGGATTTTTGAGAAAGAATAATGAGGAAGTTTTCATTAAAAAACTCATACATGCAGGAAACAAGTTATCCCCACTTGAAATATCTAAAAAATATTATCCATCCTTTAGGGATTCTCCAGATATTAAGAAATTCTTGGTTCCTATTATGCCTGAATTCCACGATAGGCTTTTCCCAGATTTTAGGCAAAGGCAGATGAAGATAACTGAATATTCGGAAATCAATATCCCAGGTAATGCGATTAGAAAGGCTTATCTTTCGGGTTCTGCGATTAAAAAAATACGGGCTGGGGATATTCTTGTATTTTATCGATCCCATGATCAAAAAGCTGTGACATCTATTGGAGTTGTTGATCAGGAACCTGTACATACCAAAGAGGCAGATGAGGTTGTCAGGATTGTTGGAAAACGAAGTGTATATCTTTACGATGAAATCAAAGAAAAGGCACAAAAGCCAGTTTTGGTGACTATGTTCAGGCATCATCTCTTTCTTCCGAATCCATTAGATTTAAGTTATCTCCGTCAGCATGACATTTCTTTTCCGCAATCTATTATAGAATTAGATCATAACCAATATATGACGATAAAAAAAGGAGGGAAACTGGATGAACATTTTACTGTCAGTTAAACCGAAATATGCTAATGAAATTATCTCGGGAAGAAAAAAATACGAGTTTAGAAAATTGATATTTAAAAGAGAAAATATCGAAAAAGTCTATATTTATTCCAGTTCCCCGGTTAAGAAGATCATTGGAATTGTTGACATTGATGGCATCATTACTGCTAGCCCTCAGAGTTTATGGGAACAATGTCATGAATATGCCGGAATATCTGAAAGTGACTTTTTCAGTTACTTTAAAAATTCAGACATTGGTTATGCTATAAAGATTGCTGATGTTCACGAATTTTCCATTCCAATTGACCCATACGATATGATTGAAGGTTTCCGACCGCCTCAATCGTTTTATTACGTGCCAATGGATTTCCTACAACCGAATTGGAATTACCAGAGTACTGAAACAAATTATTCCCATGGGATTTTAGCTGAATCCTCGGAATCACTGTCCAAATCAATTTGAACTCAAGTTTGAACTTTTTCTCACTATATGATTGGATAATATGATACAAAATTTGTATGTTCATTTCCATGCTACCAATATTTTTTAAAAAAATACGAAGGGGAAGATTCCCCCCCTCGGAAACCTACATCACGATATTTAAAACCCAGCGCCCCTTTCCTCCATCTCTCCCACCCTCGCGCCCCTTCTAAAACTTATCATGCGCTGTTTTGAGATTTTGAACATTTTTATTTTGTGTCCGTAGGTGAAATTTTCACTCCAGTCTAGGTTTCTGCTGTTATCTTTACATGACACTTTTTACAGAGAGTTTTGATCTGCTTGCCAAATGTATTCCCTTCATTCACCTCCTCATGATAGAACCATCCGATCAGCTTAATCGTTAGAAGTTAAAATAAGAATCTTAGTTTCACATGATTTTAACAATGATCCAGTCAATGTTTAAAGGATATTTATAGTTCCAAAATGATAGGAACAAAATTGGGGACTATACTCTGATAAATGTGAATAGGGAGGTGAAGTCGATGGTAAAATGCAGTATTTGTGGGGAAGAAGCACCAAAAAAGCCAGGTGTTACAGATGAAGGAAAGTGTGACCAGTGCGGTAAGAAGTTAGAAGTGGCCAAGGGAAAAAAGTGATTACTATACTTCGGTAGCAGTTTAAAAAATTATTAATTTGTAAGTTACCTGTTTAAAAAGTAACTTACAAATTTTTGATACCAATATTCATTGATGTGTGAGTTTGATTGTCATTTAACCGCGCCTATTGTAAAACTTATCATGCGCTGTTTTGGGATATTGAAGTGGGCAGGGCGTCACATTTTTAATTCAACGTACTGAAGCTTTGATCATAGCGCTTTCGCAAAAAATGTGATCCGTGCCATCGAGAACCTAACACTATTTTCGAGATCTGGCAGAGTAGTGCCGGAATACAATTTGCATCATATACGTGAGATTATTTTTTAAAATTACAGGATTGTGTATCGGATCAAATCAGATGTTGTTGAGATTGCAGCCATAACCCATGGGGCAAGATTGATGGATGATCTTCAGTGTTGATGTCATCACTTACATCACATTTTCTTATCTGATTTCGCATCTGCGTTCTCCGCGTGCTCTGCGGTTTTTGAATTGTCCCATCCCACAGATCACAAACCCACACCCCACAAAATTAAACTATTACCGCGCCCGCTCAAAGCGGAAAACGCCCTGTCCCTTCCTGTCACTATGCGGTAAGGAAGGGGCTGAATGGTTAATCATTTCAATGAAGGAATTGAAATAACAAGCAATGAATACATTCACAATACTTGGAACATCTGCAAAATCTGTACCATCTAAAACTCGAATCATATTACATGTAGATATGGATAGTTTCTACTCATCAGTTGAAGTCAGGGACAATTCTCAGTTAAAAGGGCAGCCTGTTGTGGTTGGTTCTGACCCAAAGAACGGTGCGGGCAGGGGTGTTGTTAGTACATGTTCTTATGAAGCCAGAGAATTTGGCATACGTTCGGGAATGCCTGTCTCCAAGGCATACAAACTGTGTCCGGATGCTGTGTTCCTTCCCGTGAACATGAGTCTGTACAAAGAGGTCTCAAAGCAGATAATGGAAATCTTGCGGGAATTCACAGACCGGTTCCAGCAGGTGAGTGTGGATGAGGCGTATCTGGATGTTAGCATGCAGGTGGGTGATCATGCTGCAGCATCCAAATTTGCCCAGAACATAAAAGATGAGATATTATTACGGGAGGGGATTACTTGTTCGATCGGGGTTGCTCCGAATAAATTGGTTGCAAAGATCGCATCTGATTTTCAAAAGCCGGATGGATTGACTGTTGTGAAGCCAGAGGATGTGGTGGATTTTCTAACTCCTTTGCCAGTGTCCAGAATTCCAGGCATTGGAAAGAAGACTGCTGATATACTGAAAAGTATGGATGTTGAGACGATATGGGATCTGGCTGCGTATGATGTTCAATTGTTGCTTGAGAGGTTTGGCAAGTTTGGCATTAAGATGCATCAAATGGCAAGAGGCATTGATAAGGCGGAGGTGGAGGAGCGCGGGGATGTCAAGTCCATCAGTAACGAAGATACGTTTGATGAGGATACAGCAGACCCATTTGTTATAGGTCAGGTTCTCGACTCATTGGCAAAAAGTGTGCACGTATCATTGATGAAAAATAAATTTTTGTTCAAGACAATTACACTTAAAGTACGCTTTGAGGACTTTTCGACATATACAAGGGCAAGGTCGCTCAGGGTATATGGGAGTGATATTGATCTTATCAAGGTGACAGTAAAGGATCTAATGCGTGAGTTTATGGGGAAGGGGAAGTTTCGGCTGCTTGGTGTAGGTGTGTCGAACTTTGAAAAGGTAGATGGGAAACAGAAGCTGATCACTGACTTTTTGTGACATTATCTTATAGTATATGGACTATCATTCAATTCAACTGCGAACGATACACTACATATATCAAAGCTAAGCGAGGTGAAAGTGCTTTTACCCATACATAATATTCATAGCTTCATTCTCTCTTTGTTTAGCTTTAATGTATTCTTGTTCTTGGTATGGATTGAAATCACATAGAATCTGGTTTGTTCTGGCATTTCTTTGTTTTTGCTCTCTTATTATTTGCCACATATTTTCCCGTTCACTTCTTAGCATGACATTTCTTGGTTCATTGTCTACATCATATTGTTTCCGCTTGCTTGGATCTGACATTACTGAATAAGCCTCAGCGATTTTTTTAAAAATTTCTTCGGCTTCTGGTGACTTGTTTTTGTCGGGATGATATAACATAACCAGCCTGCGGTGAGCGGACTTAATATCTTTTAAGGATGCTTTCTTATCAACTTCCAATATTTCGTAATATATTTTTTTAACCATGGGTATTATTGATATTGCTTTATTTTTGGTTTCGTGCATGTGATGTGTTCTTGTTCCAGACTCAAAATATTTCGATTGGATGTGTATATTGAAGATTTGTGTTTGTCAGAGTTAACATTGGTTTAAGGATATATCAAGTTTCTTTATCCGGATAATCTTACATTTTTAGTGAACTACCCCCTCCCTGTCGCTATGCAGTGAGAAAAAGGCTTCCTGCTTCATTTTGGAACTGGGCAGGGCACTACATTTTTAAATTCAACGTACTGAAGTTTTGATCAGAGCCGGAATCTACATTATTGGACATATCCAAATTACTTTTCTCTTTGATGAGCCTGATGCAGGCTAATTAACATTAACCGCAGATAAACGCCCATCACTTATTTTTTTGAAATAATGTATAAATGTACGGTCTTGGCTCACCGGAAGGCATATGGTGTGTATAATCAAAAAATTCAAGCAGGCTAAAATTGTCTCCCAGGAATTTTGCAAGCATGTTATGGTCGTAATTCTTTATTTCCAGACCACTACATTTCTGTGCACCCTTTAGCGAAAATGTAGCAATAATAACATAACCATCCTTTTTCACCACTTTCTTCAGGGTTGATAAATATGCATCCTGCTGTTCTTCATCTAATAAGAAATGTAATACCGCTCTATCATGCCACAAAGCAATATCACTCAGATTTCGGGTTTGAACAGGCCGGGTAATATCATCTGCGATCCATCTTACCAGAGAGGCTTTTTCTTCACCCAATCGTTCTTTTAATTTATTCAGAGCTACTTCACTTATATCGATAGCAATAATATCTTTAAATCCCTGATCGATAAGATGATCAATAAATGTGGATTCTCCGGCTCCTACATCCAATACAGGTTCATTTTTATTAATGTCACATTTAGACATTAACGATATGGAAGCCTCAGGATTTTCTTCATACCATGTTAGCTCATCAGCATCTAAGTACGTATAGATCTCATTCCAGTGTTCTTTAGTTGATTTATCCATAATGATCTAAAACCATTCATATCCATAAATAGCTTTTTTCTTTTAATGCACTGTTCGGGTTTTCGAACTGGACAGGATAACACATTGTTAAATATGCTCCAAAACGCAGCAACACATAAACAAATAACCATAAGTAATATATACATCGCATGAATATAACCAATATGATTATGAGAGGTACATAACATGGTCGAAAAATCTATTCATGAAATTAATCGTAGGATAAAAGACGGAAGCGTTAATGTTGTCACAGCCGAGGAAATGGTCGGTATTGTAGCAGAACTTGGCGCAGATGGTGCTGCAAAGGAAGTCGATGTTGTAACAACCGGTACATTCGGTGCAATGTGTTCATCGGGTGTATGGGTAAATCTTGGGCATTCCGAACCACCGATCAAGATGCAAAAAGTATGGTTCAATGATGTAGAAGCCTATACCGGACTTGCGGCTGTAGATGCATACATCGGTGTAACCCAACTGTCCGAGACGCGCGGAATGGAATATGGCGGTGCTCACGTTATCGAAGACCTGCTCCGTGGCAAGTCAGTTGATGTACATGCAACAGCTTATGGCACGGATTGTTATCCACGAAAGCAGCTTGACACAACCATCACCCTTGATGACATTAATCAGGCAGTGATGATGAATCCAAGAAACTGTTATCAGAAGTACAACGTTGCAACTAACAGTTCGAACCGCACATTGCACACATATATGGGTGCATTATTGCCAGATTACGGCAATGCGACATACTCTGCAGCCGGTGTACTCTCGCCATTGTCAAATGATCCGAATTATGAAACCATAGGAACCGGAACAAGAATATTCCTTGGTGGTGCACAGGGTTACATCACAGGAGCCGGTACTCAACATGATCCAACCAATAAATTCGGTACGATCATGGTTCAGGGCGACCTGAAGAAAATGAATCCTGATTACGTGCGAGCAGCAACATTCCCAGGGTACGGCACATCACTCTATCTTGGAATAGGCATTCCTATACCAATTATAAACGAAAGGGTTGCACTGGCAACAGCGGTTTCCGATGCAGACATTTCAACAAATATTCTGGATTATGCAACTGCAAGCCGTGCCCGTCCAAAACTCGGACAGGTAACATACGAGCAACTCAAATCCGGTACTATCGACATAAACGGCAGGGAAGTAACAACATCCTCAATGTCAAGTTTCAAGGTCGCTCGAAAGATCGCAGGCGAATTGAAAGACTGGATCAAACGTGGTGAGTTCATTGTAAGTCTGCCTGTTGACCGCCTGTCAACTCAAGGTGTGTTCAAACCAATGTTACAGACACAGGAAACTCCATTGGTCGGAGATATCATGTCCGGTAATGTCGTGACGATAAAACAGGACGCAAGTGTTTATGAAGCTGCAAAGAAGATTATTGAAAGTGCGTTCAACCATCTTCCGGTGGTATCAAACAACAATTCCCTTGCCGGAATCGTTACATCATGGGACATATCAAAAGCAGTTGCAGATGATAAATTTGATCTGGTCGAAGATATAATGACCAAAGATACAGTAAAAGCAATATCTAGTGAAACGATTGACGTTGCTGCATACAGGCTTGACCAGAACAACGTATCTGCAATGCCGGTTGTAGATAAAAACGATCAAGTGATCGGTATCATCACGAGTGATGACATAAGCAAACTACTCGCACGGAGGTGCTAGATATGAAGATCAGGATTAATGTTGCACCCGATATTGTAGTAACACCGATAATCGCAGAGGTGATACTTGAGACCCGCACGCTCTTAAACATCTCACAAGCGCATATTGATTCCACAAAAGGTGAGATCATAGCGGATGTGCCAATAGATGAATTTGACAAGATCAAGAGTGCTCTGACATCACGTGGTGCGAAAATAACTATAATGGACAAACCAATATCGAGAGATGAGGATGAGTGTGTCGAATGTGGCGCGTGCGTATCCGTTTGTCCAGTTAAGGTGTTCACTTTTGGTGAAGATTGGAGCGTAAACCTTGATGAAGGTAACTGCATCCAGTGCGGGACATGTATTGAAATGTGTCCCCATGGTGCACTTACACTTGAACAATAAGATCGTAAGAACAGTAAGTATAGTAAAGTAAATCGTTTGTATTTCGGATGCTGGTGAGAATCAGCATCTATTTATCTTTTTTTGATCATAAGTTAGCAGCATGAAAGAACACTTTCAGTTAAAAGAAACGATTGTAACCATCACAGCAGATGAACAATCGCATATTGAAGTTGCCAAAGAATCCATACGACTGCACCGCGCACAACTTGAGCGCTACATCTTATATAATCCTTTTTTTAAGATAACACTTGAACCGTACACCTGTACACCCGGTGCACCAGACATAGTCAAACGGCTTGTAGATGCCGGTAATACCATGAATATCGGACCCATGAGCGCGGTCGCAGGAACGGTTGCTGCACTTGCCGTTGAAGCGATGGTTGATGCCGGAGCATCGTATGCCATTGTGGATAATGGCGGAGATGTGGCAATCATCAATGACCGTCCTGTCGTGATGGGGATATATGCCGGAGAATCGCCGATCAAAGACCTTGCATTCACTATTGAACCAGGGGACAGTATAACAGGCGTGTGTACTTCAGCAGGAACAGTTGGTCCTTCCATCAGTTTCGGAATGGCAGATGCTGCTATTGTATTCTCCAATAATGTATCTCTTGCGGATTCTGCTGCTACCGCCCTTGGAAATACAGTACAGATCGGACGTGAGTCTGTTGAAAATGCATTCGATGTGGTAAAGGATGTGTCGGGGATAAAGGGCGCGGTTGTGATCCAGGGGGAGTATATGGGAATGTGGGGCGATGTACCGGAGATCACGCGTGCAGATGTGCGGTATGAGTGTATTACGAAGGCGTGATCGATTGTAAAAATTGACATAAATTTGATATACTCTAAAGATAATTAAATACCAATTGAAATTATATCCTGTAACTAAAATTCAATGGAGTGGTTTAAAATGGTGAAAGTAACCCTTGTTTATGCCAAATGGTGTAACGTATGTCCAACGGCTATGAAACTCTGGAATGACCTAAAATCCAAGTATGATTTTGAGTATGAAGAGTTAGATCTGGAAACACCGGAAGGTATGGCACTTGTTAAAGAGTATTCCATACATAGTGTGCCTACAACAATAATCGATGGCAAGGTAGAGTTTATTGGTCTTCCTCAAAAACTCAAAGCCGCAGCATTCGTATCAAAATAAGGTGTTGTATGTACGATCTGGTTATCATAGGCAACGGACCTGCCGGAATCAGTGCAGGCATATATGCCGTGAGATACGGACTTGATACACTCGTTTTGGAAAAGGATGTTATCAGTGGACAGATCGCATCAACTGAGATTGTTGAGAATTATCCGGGTTTTTCATCCATTGGCGGCATGGAGTTGATGGATAAGTTCAAGGAACATGCAGAAAAGGTTGGAGTTATTACGAAGGATGGCGAAATTCTTAGCATCAAGTCTGATGTTAACAAGAAAATTATCTCCACTGATGAAGGAGAATTTGAGACAAAGACAATAATCGTTGCAACCGGTGCAAATCCCCGACATCTCGGTATACCGGGTGAGAAGGAGTTTGCAGGGCGGGGTGTTTCCTACTGTGCGACATGTGACGGACCTTTTTTCAGAGGTAAAAATATTGTTGTCATTGGAGGCGGTGATACTGCAATAACGGATGCTTTAATTCTATCAAAAATTGCGAGCAAGGTCTATGTCGTACACAGGCGAGATAAACTTCGAGCTTCACAAATATTACAGGACAGGGCCTTTTCAAAAGACAACATCGAATTTATCTTTGACACTGTTCTTGAAGAGATCGTGGGCAGTGATGATGTAAATGGCAGTGTCAAAAAGGTAGTACTCAAGAACGTAAAGTCCGGTGACTCAAAAGAAATGGCTGTGGATGGTGTTTTCATTTATGTTGGCATTGTTCCGAACACTGATTTTGTTAATGTTGACAAAACAGAGGCAGGATTCATTATTACAAATGACAAAATGGAAACTTCTGTTGAAGGCATTTATGCCGCAGGGGATTGCAGGGTAACGCCACTTCGTCAGGTTGTGACGGCGGTAAGTGATGGTGCAATTGCGGCGGCTTCTGCGCATGAGTTTGTGAGCAGAGGATGAGGTCGGATTTGTTTTGTGATTTTTGATGACGAGGCAATCCGCCGCAAGCGGCGTTTTTCACATTGGTATTAGTTTTAACTAGATAAATGAGAAAAATCTCGCTGTGCTAGGATCAACTCGCATTACATATTTATAAAATATATACTATAAAAAAGAATAAGCGAAAATCTCAGATCTGCATATAATGTGCAGCGTCTCCGAGATCTTCTTCAATTCTAAGTAACTGGTTATATTTTGCAGTGCGCTCACTTCTTGCAGGTGCACCTGTTTTAATGAGGTCAGCACCAATTGCAACAGAAATGTCGGCAATAGTATCATCTTCGGTCTCTGCCGAGCGATGGCTTACCACGACCTTGTAACCACTGCGGGATGCCCTATTTGCTGCATCAAATGCTTCGGAAATAGTACCGATCTGGTTCACTTTCAACAGCAACGCATTTCCAGCGTTCATCTCAATGCCCTTTGCGAGTCTCTCAACATTGGTCACAAACAGGTCATCCCCTACGATGATCGTATCCCAGAGTTCACCGGTAAGTGCTGCAAAATCTTCAAATGAATCTTCATAGAACGGGTCCTCGATCAGTATGATCGGATATGTGTCCACAAGTTCAATATAATAATCAATAAGTTCACCTGGAGTCAACATTTTCCCGTCGATCAAATAATGTGTACCATCAAAGAATTCCGAAGCCGCAGCATCCATACCGATAGTTACTTCAGTTTCGGAATACCCTGCTTCATCAATAGCACTCACAAGCGCATCAAGCGCATCGGCTGTCATGGTAAGCGGAGGTGCATAACCACCCTCATATCCTACATTGGTTGCAGATGCTCCATATTTTGCTTCCAAAACCTTTCCAAGTGCATGATATGTTTCCGTACCCATCTGCAAGGCCTTTGAAAATGTGTCAGCACCTTTTGGCTGGATCATGAATTCCTGGATAGAAAGATCATTTCCGGCATGCTGCCCACCGTTCAATACATTCATCGTAGGTACTGGCAACGTGTATGCATTAGAACCTCCAAAATAACGGTATAACGGTATGTTAAGTGAATTTGCTGCTGCTTTTGCAATAGCCATCGAAACACCGAGTATAGCATTGGCACCAAGACTCCCTTTGTTACTCGTACCATCCAACCCGATCATCATATTATCTATTTCTCGCTGGCTACGAACATCCATTCCGAGAATTTCAGGTTGAATCGCTTTATTTACGTTGTCAATAGCGTCCAATACGCCTTTGCCACCATATCGGTCTTCTTTGTCACGAAGTTCAAGTGCTTCATTCGTGCCGGTAGATGCGCCAGATGGTACACTTGCTCTTCCAAATCCTTTATCTGTATACACATCGACTTCAACAGTGGGATTTCCTCTGGAATCCAATATCTCCCGTGCATATATCTTATTGATCTTATATTTATTATTGTTTCCAGCATACATCTGAGTTCACCTTCTAGAAAATTATAACATATAAATTACTGCAAACGTATATATCGTTACCGTTTGTCATACGGAATTAAGTTGAGATCATAAGAAAAACATAAATATCAATTTTATATCTACGTAAATTATATAAACACAGAAGTAATTAGTATATATAAATATGATTGATGATATTAGATTACTAGGTGACCCGGAGTATGAAATCATTGAACTACTTCAGAGTCTCAATGTTCCCCGAACTGAATCAATCTCCATTGCATGTCTTCTATGTGGCGAAGAGATAACATCACAGACGATCGAAAGGTCATCAGGTTTAAGACAACCTGAAGTTAGTGTAGCCATGCGCCCACTTCGAGAACGAGGATGGGTTGATGAACGTAATGAGAAAAAATCGAATGGTAAAGGTAGACCCACAAAATACTATAAACTCACTGTTCCACTAATTACCATTATAGAAATGTTCGAATTAGAAATTCAACAAAAGAACAAAGACATGATGGAAAGCATTGATAAGCTTCGCGAACTTAAATAGTTGGCATTGTTTAGAATGCAAGTTCTTTTTTAATCATGCCTGTTTTTAGTGCGAGTTCGTATATACTCCTTTTTGTGCCAAGAGCATAAATGAATCTTGTAATCGCATTATTATTTAAATTGAATTGCTGCAAATCCTTTTACACTGTCAAAAACACGGCTTGCAGATATACCACTGATCTCTAAAATAAACACTTCAAGTACCATAAAGGTCTCACTTTCGCCGCGCATACATCCAACCTTTACATTTTCACCACGCCCTGCAGCAGTGTGAAGATGTATCTTTGGTTTATCGTTCTCAAAAAAGATATTCCCCACACCCACAACTTCATGCACATCATTGTATTCGGTCCACATGGTTTCAGGTGGAAGGGACTTTTCTTTTGGTCCGGTCACAAGTTTTGCTTCCCCGATCGCACCCAGTAAGATAAACATCGCTGATCTTATATCTTCAATTTCTGCAAGTTTTTCGAGTTCAGCAAGCAAATCATCCCCGTGATCTACCCTTGCTGTAAATACCCTACCAATCGTTCCTTTTGTATATTCCATTATTCTGGCCTCAACTATTGTAATCATTTCCAATACTTAAATGTACTTCATGTATTGTGGTTTGCGATCAGTGAGATGATAACTACAGCGATCAGCAGTATGGAACCATAGACCATTACCTCGAAACTCAAATGCGAAAAAAGAAATACCGTCGAGATAGCACCAAGTGCCGGCAATACTGCAAACCTGCCAATATTAATTGGGGACTTGAATGGTCGTTTTACATCAGGTTCACGATATCGCAGCCAGATCAAAGATACATTGACCATGAAAAAAATAACAAAAATCATGAAATTGGATATGTTTGCAACCATCGAAATATCTTCAATAAACAGGAACAATATTGAAATTGCTGCTATTGTCAAGATCGCAACCCACGGTGTTCGTCTTTTTAGATGTATTCGTGAGAACACCTGTGGCAATGAACCTGATTCAGCCATACCATAAAGGATCCTCGAACCGCCAAGCATCATCAGCAGGCTGGTGTTTGCAGTGGAAAAAAGTGCTACTATAGACATTACAAAAAACGCATCATTTCCAAGAGCTACGGATGCGACATCTGCCAATGGAGCAGATGAGGTGGATAATGCCTCGTAGCCAAGTATACTTACGGCTGATATTGCAACAAGGATATACAACACAACTGTGATCATTATGGAAAGGATCAGGGCTTTTGGTATGTTCTTCTCCGGTGATCTTGTTTCCTGAGCAAGTTTTACAATATCCTCAAATCCAAGGAATGCAAAAAATATAAGGGTCGATGCTTCAAAAATACCGGACATGTTCTGGATGTCAAAATAATTAACAGAACCAATGTGGGGCAATCCAACAAAAACAACTAGCAGCAATCCGGCTACTTCAATTATTGTCATAAGTATAACGATCTGAACTGACTGTTTTATGCCAATAAATAGTACAATTGAGAATATCAGAACCAATACAATAGCAGTAGCTATTATTGGTGTGTTGAACAACACACTAAAATATCCTGCAAAACCAAGAGAAACTGTTGAATTCGCTATTATCAATCCGAGTATTACCAACAGTCCTGTGATAAATGCAGAACCGCTTCCAAAAGCTTTTTTTACATACATATACTCTGCACTGGCTTTTGGGAACATTGATGAAAGTTCCATATAACTGATGCCTGTAAGTGCTGCAACCACTGATGCGAACAGGAAGGATAGCCATACAGCATCGCCTGCAAGCCCTGCGGCTTTGCCAAGCAAGACATATATTCCCGCACCTAAGATCGTTCCAATGCCACTCAGTACCAGTTCAAACAGTCCAAGTTCACGTTTTAGCGCAGGTTTTTCACTCATTTATCATATCCCCATCTACAATTACATTTCATAGGTTCAAATATTTTGGGTAAATTTAGGCTGATTAAGGCTAAATTTAAGCTAAATTTAGGCTGATTAAGGCTAAATTTAAGCTAAATTTAGGCTAAATTTGTCAAAAAATGAATGTTTGATCGATATTCATATCGAAATAACGATCATAGAAATATGAATTTCAATAACTAGGTTCAAGACCATCAAGTTGTGAAAATGCTTTATTTACTTCTTTTTTACTATCAACCCTTTCTTTCTTTTCCCGTTCCTGATTGATTGCATCAACTGCAATAGCATACAATTTTTCAAGTTCAAATGCCGACTCCAATGTGAGTACCGCAAGAACCTGAGGGTATTCGCCATTTCTTACGATGATACCTTTGAATACATGGCCAACAGCAGATGATAATTTTTCAACTTCGTTTGATATATCATCAATGCTCAAATAACTCTTGTCACCTCTTATTATGACCATTGCCCTGCTCGCTTCATCATAGACATTTGTTGAGAATAACAATCCTGAAGGAGACAGTGCTTTTTGGATTGCGGTCTTTACAGGAACATCCTTTTCAGCCCTGTAGAATCCAATCGTGGCAAGACCTGCACCTCCATCCATCACGGTCTTAAAATCACCAAGATCAGTAACCATCATCATTTCACTGTCCAGTGCATCAAGTAAGAACAAGATACGATCAGCGATCATATCATTGATCCCGTTATATGCAGATTCCACATCACCGCCAAGTTGTTTGAGGAACTGGTTATCTGCAAGGATTATGCCGTCTGCACCGCTATCACGCATGTCCTTGAGACAAAATGCCGCATTTTGAAGATACAATGAACCCTCTTCCCTGAATGGAAGTACAACAATTGCATAGACCGGAAAATCGTATCTTTCCTTGAGTTCCTTTATTAACATTGGAGTAAATGATGAACCCGTGCCCCCTGATGCGGATGTTACCACAAAAGCCACATCAAAACGGCCCCTGTCTTCTATCTGGCGCATTATGAGGTCTTTATTATCGTTAAAAACAGATTTTCCAACATTCCTGTTAGCTCCTACACCATGAAGGTGGGGAATATGAATTCGATCCTTCCCTTTTGTGAACTTCAATTCCTTGAGGTCATTGATCGCAGTATTGACTGCAATAGTTTCCACTCGGCTCTTGAATTTTTGGTTGGAATAAAATTTTGCAAATTTTGTTTTTCCACCGAATGCCTGCTTGTTGACGGCATCAAGAATACGATTGCCACACTGTCCGTTTCCTACCATCAATATGTTAAGCAAATAATTCCTCCGGATTTAATAATTATAATCATAATTATGAATTTAATCTCATATAGTAATGTGATTAAAACTTATATTGTTTGTGTCTGTGAAATATCCATGCCCCAATCGCAATAATTGCAATTATCGGCAGAACATAGACATATATGGGTTGCTCTAACAGAGCGTCATATTTTCCTTTCTGCACGTAAACATTCCCTGTTACAGATTCAGTGCTAACCTTTTGACTTTCAGCATCCACTCCATTATCATATTCATACGACAACTTTGTTGTAAGGGTGTATGTTCCAAGTTCACTCGCTTTTACAGTATAGGTAAATTCCTTCTCCTGCTGTACACCAAATGATCCCATGTATATCTTTGGCACACCACCAATGACTTCTATCGTGCTGTCACCGCTCACATACTCAAGGTCTTGTGGAATGACCATCTCGATCCACACTGCACTTGCAGGTGCATCGCCTGTGTTCTTGATGCTAATGGTTGCAGTGATCTGGTCATTTCTTTTAACATTCATACTGTCAACGTCTGTTGAAAGTTCCAGCACTGCATTTTTCTTTGGCACTTCCGGTATTTCAGGTGCTGTTACTGTCACAGTTGGTGTAGTTGACAATGCCTGTGGAAATGCCTGATTTGCGCGGTTTGAAAATGTGGCTGTGCTTGACTTAAGTGTGAATATTCCTGCCTCGGTTGCCTTTAGCATGTACACAAAGACCGTTTGTGAGGCTCCAATATCCAGCGACATAGGGCCAGTCTGCTCAAGTATACTTTTATCCAATATGAAATGTTCCTGTTTTGGGTCTGAAAAAATAACATTTGTTGCCTTGTCATCACCGGTATTTTTTGCAGTAACAGTCACCGTTATAATATCATCAACCATTATGTTACTTTCATCAACGGTTTTTGTCAATTCTATGACAGGAGTTCCCGAATAGGTGGCATATTCATGTCCACCGTTTACAATCTCCGTCAAGTATATATCTACATTTTTAACTGTAATGAGAACATTGACTCTATTAAGTACGCCACTACCAACAGACAAAAGTTTCAAATCCACTTCACCATTTTCAAGATCAAAATTTAAAGTATCATTGATGCCAATCATATCATCGTATATTGGTTTATCAGCACCATTTTTATAAACTTTAAAGACCGCGAGTTTATCAGAAAGAAAAACATCCGTGACATCAATTACATAATTGTTAATCTGATATCCATCACCGACTTTTATTTCTTCTTCGTAATATTCAAATCTAGCAGATGCACTTCCTGACAGCGTCATCAAAAGTATCACTGAACACAAAACAAGTAAAAAAATCCGTTTTGACTTGATCATTTTCCCTCGACAATCCAAAAATCATTTATCATAATATTCAATCGTTTTTACATATAATTGCATGTATAATATACAGGTTTAAATATAAACTTTATGACTATCATCTCAATCGTCTGACATCGAAAATTCAAGACTTACATCGATCCAATGCGCTTTATGGATAAGCGAACCCATCGAAATTACATCGACACCTGTTTTAGCATACTCGACAACATTGTCGGAATCGATGCCGCCGGATGCTTCAATTATGATGGAGTCGCGAAGTCCTTTTCGCTTTAACATCTCTACAGTTTGAATAACTTCGCCGGAATTCATATTGTCCAGCATGATGATATCTATGCCCATACTTGCAGCAAGGATCGCATCATCTGTGGATTCTACCTCCACTTCGATCTTTTGTGTGAAACTTGCCATTTTTTTGGCGGATTTGATGGCGTTTTCAATCCCCATCATCTTAATGTGGTTGTCTTTTAGCATGATGGAATCAGAAAGGTTGAATCTGTGCGCATCGCCGCCGCCTGCCACCACAGCCATTTTTTCAAATTTGCGGATGCCGGGGGTTGTTTTTCTTGTACATGCAATACGCACTTGAGAAAGTGGTTTCACTTTGTTGACACAACTGCGGGTTAATGTTGCTATGCCGATGAGATGTCCGAGAAAATTCAATACAAGTCTCTCTGCACGAAGTATTGACACCGTGCTGCCTTGAAGGGTGAATATCACCTTACCTGCGAGAATATCATCACCGTTTGAATATTCAGTTTGTGCATATATATCAAAATAATCAAAAAATGATTCTGCTACATCAAGTCCTGCAAGCGTACAGTCCTCTTTTGTGAAGATTGTTGCATCTATAGTTTCATTCGGCACTACAATACATGAGATATCATTATATCCGAGGTCTTCATCAATAAATTGTTCAATTTCACGAATAAGCATCCATTCACCACATCTACTTTATGTCTCAAGAGATTTATATGCTTTCAATTGGTATTGAAGTATTAACGGATCAACCATAAAATGATAGAACCGTTATCAATTTATTACTATACTTTTGTATTAATAAGAGCATAACTAATAAGAGCGTAATTAACATGTTTAAGATAGGAGTTGTCGGATGTGGTGCGATCGGTGCCGAAATATGCAAGGCGATTGATGAAGGTTCAATGAATATCGAACTGTATGCGATTTACGACAGGAATGATGAACACACAGCATCCGTAAAAATAAAGTTGAAGAACATGAATCCGCAGATACTTGATATTGCAGAAATGGCACAGCACGTTGATCTTATTGTTGAGGCTGCATCACAGATGGCAGTGCCCGAAGTTGCTTTAACTGCTCTAAATGCCGGATGCGATGTTATGATCATGAGCATTGGTGCATTTGCTGACGAAAAACTTCGCGATACTATTTTTGGTCTTGCAAAAGAGAAAGCTTGCAAGGTGTATCTCCCATCCGGTGCAATTGTTGGGCTTGATGGATTAAAATCTGCCATGTCGGCAGAAGTATATTCAATAACGTTGACCACGCAAAAACCACCGCTTGGTCTTGCAGGTGCTCCATATATCATTCAGAATAACATTGACCTTGATAAGATAACAAGCAGGACTGTAATATTTGAAGGAACTGCAAATGAAGCAGTAAAAGCATTTCCGGCAAATGTGAATGTTGCAGCATCCTTGAGCATTGCAGGGATCGGATTTGAAAGAACAAAAGTCAGGATCGTGGCAGATCCGGTATTGACTACGAACGTTCATGAGATATCAGTGGAAGGGGAGTTTGGCAAGTTCAACACAAAGGTTGAGAATGTTCCGTCACCCACGAATCCAAAAACCAGTTACCTTGCAGCACTATCTGCCATTGCCACAATTAAGAAAATAGCGAATCCTGTTCAGATTGGCACTTGAACTGATACGTTTTTAAGAATATGTTAAAAGTTAAAAGTGCTAGAATAAGAAAACGTTTTATGCGATTGTGCTTATTGTAATGCAAATTTCAAATAGTATGTTTAGTACCGTAATTTAGGACGATTAATTATCGACACAGTGATTATATGCAGGATATCCAAACTATTATAGATAAGATCAACACGTTGAAAAAAGAACGCAATGCTGTGATCCTTGCTCACAATTATCAGCGAAGTGAGGTTCAGGATATTGCAGATTTTGTAGGAGATTCACTTGGACTCAGCCAGCAGGCTGTTGAACAGGACGCGGATGTGATTGTTTTTTGCGGTGTGGATTTCATGGCAGAAAGTGCTGCTATTCTCAGCCCTGACAAAACGGTTTTGATACCTGAGATCGATGCCGGTTGTCCTATGGCTGAAATGGTTACTGTGGAATCTCTCAAAAAGGCAAAGAAAGAGCACCCCAATGCGGTTGTTGTATGTTATGTTAACACATCTGCCGCAGTGAAGGCTGAGTGTGATATATGCTGTACATCTGCAAATGCTGTAGATGTCGTAAATTCACTGGATGCGGATGAGATACTGTTCATTCCTGATAAGAATCTTGCAAATTACGTTGCAAAACAAACTGATAAAACGATCATTCCATGGGAAGGATATTGCCCGACCCACCACCAGATACTTGCAGGCGATGTATTGCTCATGAAAGATGAACATCCCAATGCCGAATTTATAGCACACCCTGAATGCCGTAATGATGTTCTGGAAATCGCAGACCATGTTTTCAGTACAACAGGTATGACAAAGTATGTGAATGGATCCGATTGTAAAGAATTCATCATTGGTACGGAAAACGGTCTTTTACATAGACTAATGTTGGAAAATCCGGACAAGGAGTTTTATCCTGCATCAGAATATGCAATATGCCCTAACATGAAAATGACCACTCTGGCTGCGGTTTTGAATTCACTTGAAAATATGGAGCATGTTGTAACAGTGCCGGAAGATGTGAGAATCAAGGCAAAGCAAGCACTTGACCGGATGCTTGAAATCAAACGAAGTAAGTAAAATTTTATATTTTGGCTGTGAATGGTGATCCATGCGTGCATATTTCCAATTGATACGGTCCGGAAACTGCCTGATGGGTGCATTTGCAGCCGTTATAGGTGTACTGATCGCATACAGTATGCTGGATTCTGCAGTCACGATCCCTCTCCTTGACACTCTCTTGATATTCCTTGCCGTGTTTTTAATAACAGGTGCAGGCAATTCAATTAATGATTATTTTGACGTTGATATCGATGCTATGAACAAACCCTCACGTCCCATCCCATCTGGACGAATTGGCTTGTCACAGGCACTTTATTTTTCACTCGTCCTTTTTGTAGTCGGTACTGCACTGGCATTTTTCATTAACGTGATGTGCGGCGTAATCGCACTGTTTAATTCCCTGCTTCTCATCTATTATGCAAGGACACTGAAGCGCACGGTCTTGCTTGGAAACATCAGTGTGGGTTATCTCACAGGTTCTACTTTTTTGTTTGGCGGTGCAGTATTTGGAATGGAAGGTTTGAAGGCTTTATCAGTTCTTTTCCTGCTTGCAACATTCGCAACCATTGCGCGCGAGATCGTGAAAGACATCGAAGACATTGAAGGCGACAAAAAAGATGGTGTGAACACATTTCCCATCAAGATCGGTGTAAAAAAATCTGCATACGTTGCAGCATCAGTCGGTTTTCTTGCGTTGCTTGCAAGCCCGATCCCGTATCTGCAATCGATGTTGAGTCCTGCATATCTCTACGTAGTAGTGTTTGCAGATATTCTTTTTGCGGTCGCAGTGTTCGAGATCATTGTTAAGGGCAATGCGACAAAATCGTCAAAATTGTTTAAGATCGCGATGCTATTTGCTCTTATGTCTTTTGTTGCAGGTGCATTTTAGAATCAAAATATTTTCGCGCGCGCATGCTACCACATCATTTGATATAATTATGGAGTCAGGCGAGTGTATCACTTAACACACGGCACAACATTTAAAAAAACATGTGATGTTGTGCGACTACAATTTATCGAACAATTCACCCTCTCCCCTATATTCCAGATTTGATGTATGTTTAAGGTATTCCTTAAGCATCATCGGAAATGTATTTGCGGGTACGTACCTGACACCCATCTGTTCAGCCCACTTCTGGATCCCAAAATCACTTGCAACAACAGCCGCATCGAGTTCCTTTGCAAGCAGCAGTACATCAATATCGGGTGCGCTATCTAAAATACCGTAGCGGAGTGCATTGCGGTATTTGTTCCTGAATTTACCAACGATCTTGCCGATAACTTCACGCTCGATCTGCTCTTCAATATCGTTTTTATGTTTTGCTTCTGATGTCAGGAAAAGACATTCTCTAGCTGCTTCCAATATTGCTTCTTCTGCTATGTTCATTCCCTTGTTGATACGCTCACGCATGTGAGATACGTATTCGTGGAACATACGCGATGAGATCATAACATTATATCGATCGGGTGTCTTTTTTACAAGCCATGTATCGATCTTTGCGAGTACATCACTGTCACAGCCATTGTTCTTGGCAAAATCGTGTAGTTCATCGTAAACAGACGGGAAAGGCACATAGCAACTAATACCAAGTTGTAGACGAGCGTCTGCTATCAATTCAAGGACTCCGCGCATCCCATCACATAATGTAGTAGCCCCTATCGACTCTCGTACTTGTGTATCGGTCAGTGCAGTAGTATCAATAATGAATCGTTGTCGCAACATGGTTTTGCTCGCTGTTCTACATGTTAAATGATAAAAATGGATTATTTGTATAAGATTTAGTAAACGATCACAAATTTACCCACGCAGTATTGTTTATCTTTTTATATTAAAGTAGTTTTGGTATATGTTATCGAACATTTCTATCGATGATCTCTACAAAATCTTCTATCAAAGACTAATTTTCTTGAACATCATTACGACCATCCTGTTGATACCAAGTTCTTTTTGCAACAACTTCATATCATCAACCGCTCCAACCTTTGCAGGAGGAACTGCTTTTACATCACCTTTTACGTAGATACTGCCGCCTTTCATATTTGCACCAAGATATCCCTGCGCTTTACCGCCAATGACGATTTCGCCTTTTCGCATATCTGTGCCTGCGAATTCCCCCGTACTTCCCATTATGACAACACGTCCGCCGTTTAGCAAAACACCTGTGTTCATACCTCCATCCCCTTCAACGATCACCTTTCCTTTTCGCATCAGGATACCTGTACTCAGGTCAACATCACCTGATACAACAACTGTTGCATCCACATCAAGACGAGCAGCAACGGTATCTCGCAATATGCCATCACCAAGCGTGAGGGTCTTTCCATCAAATTCGTTTCGTGAATCTACAAACTCAACATCGTGCTGCCTGTTTTGCAAAATATCGGTTATGGATACGTATTTCCTGTATCCTTCTTCATCTGACACAACTTCAACGATATTCCCCATAGGTTCAGCAATTGTACCACTTACGTATATGGCACCACTCACCATGCTGATCCCGGCTCGTGTACCCATATCGCCATCAACAAACACACAACCTACATCAAGTGTTTCACCATGTCCTCCAAAATAGACCAGGTTGACTCCAAGACTGGATGCAAATCGCTTTCCAACAGAACCGGATATGTGCACATCTTCACCATTAATGAAGGTTTCCACAAGTTGTCGGTAGGTATATTCTGAATCCTTCTGAGATGGGATGAGTGCATCCGGGTCAAGTTCTTCGCCTTTGTGCTGCCAGATAAAATTATAAGTAAAATCACAAATGCAGTCAACATTAGAATTGAAAATAAGGTGCATAAACGTTCTATCAAAGGTTTTTCTAATAAATGTATCGTATTTGTATAGCAAATGCATAGACATATCAATCAATAATCATAAAAAAATAGTATGTTTGGGCGTATTTTTAAAATATAATTAAAATGCCGGTACTACCACCGCGCGAAGCGCGCACGTTCACACAACGTCATAAAAACAAAGCATATTGTTATAATGCTCATTCTGATGCACGAAGATTATCTAAACAAAATTAGGATATCTACAACATTAATTGGGTAAATATTCGACGAGATGAACAGGATTTACAGGATGGGGTAGACGACTCATATTCTGTCAATCCTGTTAATCCTGTCTATTAATTCAGGCAATGTGATTTCCATGTTTGAAAACATATCTTGAATAGAGATGTTACCCACACAATGTTAAAGAGAAAACAAAATTATTTAATTTTGTGCATTCGTCTTATAGTCGGTGGTGAAGGAAAGTGCCGCTTGCGGCGGATTGTCTCGGCGTCAAAAATTGCAAAAAATTACAATGTATCTATTGGGGGAATTGATGGATTTGGAATAAAAAGAAGAATAATAAATAAAAAAAGGTTGGACTTGCACGTATGCAAGTCCGGAAATCATTTCGCAGTTCTATTCTTCTGCAAGGTACCTTTTGGTCAACAGGATCGCGCTTGACAATATCAGTGTTGCAAGGAATACGGCGATAACACCGGCTTCAAACGTAAAATCCTGCCACGAGTGTACAGATGCCCACATTCCACTTCTTGTTACAAATGTTGCAAATACAACAAGTATGAATGAGGCCACTGCAAGCATTGGTGCAAGGAATCTATATTCACCATGTTTTGTACGTGTTTGTGCATGTAAATATGCTGTTGCTGCGACCCATGGGATGAACGATGAGGTTTCAACAGGGTCCCAGGTCCAATACCATGCTCCCCATCCAAGTACCTCATAAGCCCAGTATCCGCCAAGACCAATTCCGAGGGTGAGGAACAGCCATGAGATCCTCATCCAGTCGGCTGCTATTTTTGTCCATCTGTTATCATCCAATACCAAATTCCCGATCGCTGCTGCAAATGGGATGGTGAATGCTGCATAACCAAGGAACAGGACCGGTGGGTGTATTGCCATCCACGGATTCCTGAGCAATGGATTCATGCCCTGCCCGTATGGTATTTCGTATAGCGTTACAAAAGCGTCCCAGTTGGCCAATTCAAGCATTCCACCCGGAATTGAGTGGTATGCTGCAAATGGATTTTTGAGCACCAGAAGCAGCAGGAACACAGATGCGATCAGCAACGAGAGGGAACGTGTAAATTCCATCAATTTTGTATTTACAAGATATTTTGTGTGTCCTGTGTACTGCATAAAGAGAAGCATCAACAGTACGAACCATGTCCAGAGAAGGAACGAACCTTCCTGACCTGCCCATAATGCAGATATTTTGTAATACCATGTAAGTTCAGCACTTGAGTGCTGGTAAACGTAATTGAATGCTGCATTGATGTTTAACAGATAATATGTCATCAATACTATCGCAAATGTAATCACTCCTGCACATGCGATCTCCAGTTTATTGGATATTTCTTTTGCAGTTTCATCATTTTTAAAGTAAGATATTATAGAATATACTGTGGCTCCAAGTCCAAGAACAAAGGATAACCAGATCGAGATCATTCCTATATTTACACTCATATCATCACCTTCTCCTTAGTCCTCATCACGTTCATCTTTTCGTTTCATCAGTTCACGCTCAAGTCTCTCTTCGTATTTCTTCTCGATATCTGAAACCGGCACATTTTCCTTTTGTACTTTTATCATTGATGGTTTTGGTTTACTTTTCTTCGGCAGGTCTGATTCCATTGTAAGATTTCTGCCGGATTTTATGTGTTCAGTAGCACCTAAGATTACAATGCCAATTGCCATCAGGTACATTCCAACCCACAATACTGTCATGAAAGGTACAGTCCTGACATATAGGTTGATCACGCTATTTTGCTCATCGATCGCACGGGGTGCTATGAACAATTCTTCATACGGTCCTCGCTTGATGTAGTGACTGGTGTATGTCTGCCCCCATTTGAAATCAGTGATATACTTGATCTGGCCGCTGTCAAAGAATTTATTGTTCTTGTAGATATCAAAATCAACTTTCGTCACATACGATGAACCCGGGTATTCTTGGAATGCCAAACCTTCATAACCGGATGTCATACTGTTGATTTTAACGGTGTAATCCTGACCTGCAAATTCGCCAATTGTATTAATGCCAAGCACGTTAGAGTCCTCAACTTTCGTGTTCGTACTGACCACAATACCAATAAGGATCATCAATATTCCGAAATGGATTATGTGTGCACTTACACCGCGCAGTGTTTTAAATTTAGATTCCCTGTCAATTGATTTCCACATCTTGTGCAGTGTTGCAACCATTGCAACTGCTACGAGTGGAACTGTTATGTCGATCGGGAGGTTGTTAAAAGGCGATACGATCGCAAAAATAATTGATGCTGCAATGGCTGCACCGGCAATTATGGCTGTTTTCTTTGCGTCAAAGTACCCTATCAACAAGCAGATTGTAAGAAGTATTACAAGTGCTGCTGTTGGGAGTGCCGAACGATTATTAAAATATTGGGCATCCAGACTCATTTCCACACCTGTTGTGAGTTTTGCAACAAGAGGTGTTAACATTCCTATTGTAAGCAACACCGTCAGTAAAACAAGTGCAAGCACGGTTGCCAACATTGTATTTTTAGGTGTAATTATCTTTTCAATGTTCTTTATATCAATATCCGTCATAATTATTCCTATGATGTTTATTCTAAAACAGAAGATTCATTTACATTTAATTATACACTAACCGTATTCATGCCATAATAATATATAGTTTTTGTCGGAATGTGCATCAACAATCATTTTATTTCGATATATTAAAATAAGGATGTTGCACATGTTGGATGAGAAAATACTCGCTATGCTCGGATTTACTCACATAATATATTTATAAAATATATACTACTAAAAAGTTTTGAGTTGATAATACGATCGAATATATAATAATTGCAATCTGGTTAATGCTTCCTGCATACATTCCAAACCCTCTCGCAGCCATATTCGGTGGCGGAAAACCTATAGACGGTGGGCGTATGATGGGAGATGGCCGCAGGATATTGGGTGATGGTAAAACGTATCGCGGACTGCTTGTAGGTATTTTTTGTGGTTTGCTGATCGGGCTTTTGCAGATAATACTTATCTCGAATGGATTTGCTGTTTTTGGTATAACCCTACCGGCATTTGGCATAAGCATCGCAGGTTCGGTTACTGTGATACTCGCAATGTCATGCGGTTCACTTTTCGGCGATATGTTCATGAGTTTCTTTAAACGCAGGATGGGTATGAAAAGGGGCGCTCCACTGCCGGTCATTGACCAGCTAGATTTTGTTTTAGGAGCATGGTTATTTACTTACCTTATATCTCCTGAGTGGTTCACTGCTACTTTTACTCTCTGGATCTTAGTAACGGTACTGGTAATTACCCCTATGCTACATCTGGTAACAAATATCATTGGATATTTAATTGGTGTCAAAAAGGAACCATGGTAAGCAAAGTAAGTATAAACATGTATAGCATGATTGTGGGATATGACAATGTCAGATGATAATGGTAATATTAAAGATAACAAAAAGGAAGAACTTATTGCAGCGCTAAAGAATTGTGGCGCTGTCAAGTTTGGGGATTTTACACTTGCATCCGGCAAGAAAAGCAAGTACTATATCGATATCAAAAAAGCGAGTACAGATCCCGTTACACTTCGCATAATCGCACAGCAGGCTGCTCAAAAATTAAGTGACATCGACCTCGACATTGTGGGCGGTGTTGCACTTGGCGGTGTTCCTATTGCGACAGCTGTTTCTCTTGAGACGGGACTTCCGCTTTTGCTTGTACGCAAAGATGTAAAGGATTACGGAACAGGCGGGAGATTTGTGGGTGAAATGACTGAAGGCGCACGTGTAGTGCTGATGGAAGACGTCACAACAAGTGGCGGCTCGGTGCTGGACGGAATATCTGCAGTTCGTGATGCCGGAGGGATTGTTGATACGGTTATTACTGTGGTTGATCGTGAGGAGAATGCGAGGGAGAGATTGGATTCGATCGGTGTAAATCTAATTCCCCTTGTAAGGGCAAGTGATCTTTTAGTTTAAGATTGATGTTGATTTGAAATCGTAAGATATTTATGGCACAACATCAAATTCAGATGTTATTCTAATTTTTATGATTTTACGTTCTAAACGGGGATCCAATAAAAAATAATTTTTAAGTTTTAATGAGGTTTAAATCGATGAATATTTTAGTTGTTGGCGGCGGAGGAAGAGAGCATGCAATTGCAGAAGCGATAGCAAGGAGCAATCGAAACCCGACCATGTTCGCAGTTATGGCAAAGAAGAATCCAGGCATAGCACGATTGTGCGAAGATTTTCTTCTTGTGAGCGAGACAGATGTTAAAAAAGTTGTGGATTATGCAAAATCAAAAAATATAGAGATCGCAGTGGTCGGACCTGAAGCCCCGCTTGCAGTTTCTCTTGCTGATGCTCTTGAAGATGCAGGCATTCGAACTGTCAGTCCAAAAAGGGTGGTTGCACAGATCGAGTTCGACAAGGCATGGGCTCGCAATTTCATGAAAAAGCACAATATCGGCGGATGCCCTGTTTTTGGTGTTTTTACAGATAAGAGCGAAATGGATGCATTTATTGATACGGTTGGAAATGTGGCAGTAAAGCCTGCAGGTCTGACAGGCGGAAAGGGTGTCAAGGTCATGGGCGACCAGCTTCCTGACATCGAGGCTGCCAAAGTGTATGCTGCCAGTCTTTTGGATGGCGACAGCGTAGTTATTGAAGAGAACCTTGTTGGTGAAGAGTTTACACTTCAGGCATTCGTTGACGGTAAGTCGCTTGCCTTTGCACCGACTGTTCAGGATCACAAGCGAGTGTTTGAGGGTGATCTTGGTCCGAATACCGGTGGTATGGGTTCTTACACAAACACGGGTGCTCTTTTGCCGTTCCTTGTATCTGATGATGTTGAACAGGCAAAACAGATCATGAAGGATACGGTCAAGGCGTTGTACGATGAGACCGGTGTATTATACAAGGGAACACTGTACGGTCAGTTCATGCTGACAAAGGACGGACCGAAAGTTATCGAGTTCAATGCAAGATTTGGTGACCCTGAAGCTATGAATGTGTTGCCGCTTCTTGAAACTGATTATGTTGATGTTATCTCCGCGATCGCAGACGGTACTCTGGCAGATCTGGATGTCAAATTCAGCGAAAAGGCTACGGTGTGCAAGTACGCGGTTCCTGCCGGTTATCCTGACAATCCTACAAAGGACAGTGAAGTGATCGCAGGCGACATCGGGGATGCACTTTTGTTCTATTCAAGTGTGTATGAAAAGGATGGAAAGGTTTACACCACCGGCTCAAGAGCGGTGGCTGTTGTTGGTATGGCTGATTCAATTGCCGATGCGGAAGCGATCGCACAGAATGCACTGGACAATATAAAAGGCAATTTGCATTCAAGACGTGATATCGGTACGGCGGCAGTTGTACAGAAGAGGATTGACCATATGAAGGAGATTCGTGGGTTTTAATCTTGATTTACAATAATCTAATCTAATCTAATCTAATCTAATCTAATTTAATACAATTTGAGTTGATTAATATGAAACATCTGATCTCAATGGCTGACATCTCAAATGAGGAGATAATTGATCTTCTCGATATGGCAGTGGACCTGAAGGAAAAGCGTCTTCGCGGTAAAGTGACCGACCTCCTGAAGAACAAGAGTCTTGCAATGATATTTGAAAAATCATCCACCCGCACGCGGGTATCTTTTGAGGCTGGTATGGCTGACCTTGGTGGTCATTCGCTTTACTTGAATTACAGGGATATCCAGATCGGGCGCGGTGAGACTGTTGCAGATACGGCACGCGTGCTGTCAGGATATGTACATGGTATCACTGCAAGAGTGAACAACCATGATACGGTTGTGGATCTTGCAGAACATGCAACTGTTCCTGTGATTAATGCGCTGTCAGATCTGGAACATCCGTGCCAGATACTTGCAGACCTGCTTACGATCCGGGAGTTCAAGAACCGGCTCAGTGGCCTGAAGTATGCGTGGATCGGGGATGGGAACAATGTATGCAATTCCGCAATTCTGGGATGTGCCATCGTTGGTATGGATATTGTGGTGGCATGCCCGGAAGGATATGAACCCAATGAGGATATTGTAGCTCAAGCAAGATCGATGGGCGGAAACGTTACGATCACCAATGATCCGGCAGTGGCTGCAAAGGATGCTGATGTTTTCTACACGGATGTGTGGATCTCGATGGGTGATGAGGATGAGCGTGATAAAAGGATGCATGATCTGGAAAACTACCAGATAAATGCTGAACTTGTGGCTCTCGCAAAACATGATGCTATTGTGATGCACTGCCTACCTGCCCACAGGGGCGAGGAGATCACGGCGGAAGTTTTGGATGGTCCTCATTCAGTTGTATTCGAACAGGCAGAGAACCGTCTGCATGCGCAGAAGGCACTTATGCTTAAGTTGATGGCATGAGATTTGCTGTCAATTTGATCTTTTTTTGTATGACGTAGTTTTAAAATCAAGTTATTCCAGTGAATATGTAACAAAATTTCACCGCAGAGGACGCTGAGTACGCAGAGGATCTTACTATTTCAACTCTTCGTCCTCCGCGTGCTCTGCGGTTGATTTCATATAACACCTTAACTCCGCTGAAATAGAGCATATTTATCCTCAAATTCAATATTTACATCACTTTATCCTAATACTTCTCAAGGTATTTTTTATTTTTTAAGCATTTTAACATTTGCAAATATCATATTTTTAATATTCTTGTTTAATTGGAAAAAATGGGTATTTTTTGCACATGCTGTGAGTTCGAGATGTTATTTTTTTTGTCAAGGCGAGGATTAGGTTTTTTTGATTTGTGTTGGGCAGCGTGGAGTTGATGATTGTGGTATGTTCTGGATTTATCAATTATTTGATGTCCAAAACATCAAAAATAAACTAAGTAAAACATAAGCATAAATTATTCCACAATGATCAATTTGATTGCCTCATAAAGATTTTCACGTGCTTCTTCGAGAGTTCTCCCCTGAGAGTTAGCTCCAGGCAATTCTTCTACATATCCGACATACCAATCATCGTCTTTCTCAAATATTGCAGTAAACGTGCTTTCCATGATTCATACAACGTTTACGGATTTAATAATTTTTGCTGTAGTCTCATAACCTTCACGCATACTGCAAAGCATCCCTCATCTTCTCATCTGCCCCCTTCCACGCCAGATACATGCCCATTCCTCAGTATCCCTGACTTCGCTTAAAAACTTCGATCACATACACCGTGTTCTCTTCGATCATGTAAATGATGCGGTAATCTCCCACCCTCATTCTGTGTTTTTGTAGTTTGGTGCTTTTCAGTAGTTTAATATCTGCTTCGGATCTTGATTTATCTGGATCTATTTCCAATTCTTTCAACGCATTTCTAATCCTTTGTTGTAATTGTTCTTGCAGGGAGTGAAATTGCTTTTGGAAAGTACGGGAAACGATTACAGAATACATTACAATTCGTCCAGCGAAATGAACGCATCATTTGCAAGTATTTTGTTCCATTGATTATCCAATCTTTTCCAGCCGACTTCTTTGATAAGCTTTTGAATAATAAGATTATAACTCTCGCCCTTTTCTCCAAAATGACGTAATATTTCCTTTGTTTCCGAAGATACGGCTATTGTTGTTGTTGTTGTAGCAGACACTGTTAATCACCTATAATTGATATAAGTACTATATCAATTATAATCTTTACGTGCTAAAACAAATGTCAACTTTACCTCTGCATAACCCATTCCCTGTTAAATCAAAACTTCGTCTACCGCCGACTATGATTTACACATCACTAAAAACTAATTCTACAAAACAGTATTATACTATAAAATAGAATAATACATTATGGACTTCAAAAACCGAACAAACGAACTAAGCGCAATAAAAAACCTCGAACGACTAAGCGAAAAGCATGCTCACATGCTTGTGATGTTCGGAAGACGGCGCGTGGGTAAGACCAGGCTTATAATTGAATCAATGGATTCCATATACTTTTTTGTAGACAAGAAAACAAGTTCACTGCTTCTTCGGGAATATTCCGATATATTAAAAACCGAATTAAGCGGGTTTTTACCCGAATTCTCGAACTGGGATGATTTTGTAAGATTCCTATTCGAATATTCAAAAGAAAATCATCTCAAGATTGTATTTGATGAATTCCAGAACTTCACATACGTTGACCCTGCTGTATTTTCCATATTCCAGAAATACTGGGACCTGTATCATGTTAATACTCCAATATTACTGGTCTTTGTAGGATCATATATTGGCCTTATGAAAAAGATATTCATAAATGCAAAAGAACCGCTCTACGGCAGGGCAACTTCGCGCATTGACCTTAAACCCCTTTCATACAGTTGGATTAGAAAGATCTGCCATGATCTGGGATTTAAGGATGAAGAAGAAATTATCGCACTCTATGCAACTTTCGGAGGCGTACCCAGATACTATCAGTTGATTGAGGACTACGGACTAACCACCTATGAAGATGTAATAAAAACACTCCTGTTAAGTGATAATGCTATATTAAAAGACGAAGTGAAGCAAATACTAATAAGTGAATTCGGGAACAACTACACAACATATTTTTCCATTCTCGAAGCAATATCGTTTGGCAAGGGCACATTAAAGGAGATATCTGATACCACAGGTCTCGAAATGAAAAGCCTGAGCCGTTACTTGAATGACCTTGTGAACACTTATGAGATCATTCAGCGCAGAGCACCCATTATAAAAGGAACGAAAATGGGACGATATGTAATAAAAGACCAGATGGTACATTTCTGGTTCAGATTTATAAATCCGAATATGTCTTTTGCTGAATCAGGCAAATATGACATGGTTCTTGACAGAATAAAAACATCACTTTCATCTTTTATAGGCCCCATTTTTGAACAAATTGCAAGAGATATTGTATTTGATAACCTACCCTTTTCACCAGTAAAAATGGGCGCGTGGTGGAACCGCAGGGGTGATGAGATAGATATTGCAGCCATCGGAGAAAAGCCTTACAGTGTACTTCTTGGCGAGGTGAAATGGAACAGCAGACCTCTGGAAGTAAATGAAGTCAATAAATTACTGGATAAGCGTATTCTTGTGGACTGGTACAACGATAAACGAGATGAGCATTTCCTGATGATATCAAAAGCAGGATTTACAAAGAGTGCTACAGATTTCATGAATGAAAACAACATCGAAGGATGGGATCTGGCGGAATTGTTAGAGAAAATGAAATGAATGTTTGTATAAGGTCGGTAATCAAATCCACCTGATCGCTTTCATCTGGCGTGCATTTAATAAATGTATCCGAGCGATTAGGACATAAGTGTGTAGAACAACATAAATATATATTCACGTCAGCAATAAAAGTTTAAATCGTATACAAAACACACTTGATCGGACAATAAAAAGGTGAAATTGGCATGAGTGGAAGTGAATTAATTAAATATGAAGAGATCTAGAACACGATTTATACCATCCGCGATGTTCAGGTAATGCTGGATAAGGATTTAGCAATTTTTTATGGTGTGAAACCAATCAGACTAAGAGAACAGGTAAAAAGAAATATCAAACGTTTCCCCTCCGATTTCATGTTTCAACTCACGTAAGAGGAAGTAGATCTTATGGTATCGCAAAATGCGATACCTTCAAAGCAGCATCTGGGCGGTTCACTTTCTTTTGTTTTTACTGAACAGAGTGTTGCGACCATTTCCGCAGTACTTACCAGTGAAAGAGCGATTGAAATTAATATCTAGATTATGCGCGCTTTTGTTGCAATGCGCCGTGTTATTGCTTCAAATGCAGGAATTTTTCAGCGTCTTGATGCTGTGGAAAAGAGGCAGATAGAGCATAAAGCAGAAACTGATCAGAATTTTGAAAAGATTTTCAATGCCATGGAAAGCAAAGAAATTCAACCCAAACAGGGTGTTTTTTTTGATGGCCAGATATTTGATGCTTACAAATTCGTTGCAGACCTTATTCGAACAGCCAAAAACTCGATTACCATCATTGACAATTATATTGATGATACTGTTTTAACCCACCTCACAAAAATAAATGATGGCGTAAAAGTTACAATTTTCACAAAAACAATATCAAAACAACTGGCCTTGGACATAAAGAAATTTAATGCACAATATCCACCAATCGAGATAAAAGAATTCAAAAACTCCTATGACCGATTTATCATTATCGACAACAAAACAGTCTATCATTTCGGCGCTTCCCTCAAAGACCTCGG
The DNA here is from genome assembly GCA_023544565.1 of Methanosarcinaceae archaeon. GTDB lineage: Archaea > Halobacteriota > Methanosarcinia > Methanosarcinales > Methanosarcinaceae > Methanovorans. Next base: position 11,880 of record JAMJFS010000014.1, on the reverse strand, counting down.
TAAGAAATGGTTTGCATTCTCGAAAATGGATATCGGAGCGATTGAGATGCTTACAAGGTTGGAAGGAATGAAAGCATGAGTAAATGTAAGCTTGAATATATAGCATAAGTTTAGACACCGCACATACCCGCAAATTCAAGATACTCTTCTTCTGTCAGGTCAGCAATCAAATTTACCTGATACACCTCAGCCGGCGTGGAGTCGGTGATTTTAGGGGGGCATGTGTGCTTTGCTTTTTTTCTGCTCCTTGACTTTGTTGGCAAATCCCGCTACAATCATTGCTTCTGCCAATTCGTTAAGAAAAACGGCATGGGTTATATCTGTTTTATAGAGGTTATAACAAATTCTTGGACCGGCAGCAACCAGTTCTGCTGAAGATATCAAACTCGTAATACTTTCAGGAGATGTAACAAGAAAATGCTCACTTTGTTCGCATTGACTCGGACTATATGTCTATAAAACATATACTAGAACAAATTGTCCGCATTTGTTCATTGCTTTGCTTTTGAGTTTTTTTCTAATAAAAGTGCTAATTAAAGGGATTTTAATGAGCTTTATGCATAAATCGATATTTTTCATGTAAGAAAATATCTTTCCAGACGCATAGTCTTTGATATCTGTCAATGTCACACTTCCATATTAACGACTTGGATTATATCTGCATCCATAAACCATTTCCCAACTTTCAGTACTGTTTCCGCCACATTTATTGCCATGCCAATTCCCTCTATTTCCTTGCGTACTGGAAAACAATAAATCCCGCCAACAAAACCCATAATAACCTTAAACCCGCCGCAGACAACCTAAATTTAATCATCGAAGAAAAAGACCTCTTCTATCGTTGATTCGAACACTTTCGCGATGTCATATGCAAGTTTCAATGATGGATTATATTTCCCCTTTTCCAAAAAGACAATAGTTTCCCTTCTCACCCCTACTTTATCTGCAAGATCCTTTTGAGTCAGATCGAACTTTGCCCTTAACTCCTTAATTACAGTTCTCAGCTTACTCACCCGTCTTACTGTAGTACCATCTAAGGATTATAAAAGTATACAATCCGATAACCCACATCACAAGAGCTCCATCAAAAAAATCGCTGGATGGAGTCAACGATGGAGATATCTTCAAGATCTTAAGAAACATTATTATTGTAGCTACAGACGTCATCATTCCGTAAGCACTGTACCCCGCCTTTTCTTTGATCCTCACACTTCGCTCATCTTCCAGGAAATAGTCAACTGGTTTTGAAGATATGCGCAAACCAACCACAAGTCCCACCAAACCACTCGAAATCAAAATAAGTCCGATAATAGCAATCGGCTTAATAAATTGTAATATAAATATTCCAATCAGGATAACTCCTAAACTGATGCCCATAAATTTCAAGATTCGTCCGTCTTTTCTGAATTTCATTTTATCAACGCCTATGCCTAAACATCTTTCGAATTATAATGTCTTAAAAAACCTATCATCGATATCATTAAAGCAAAAAATACCACCGATACCACCGCAAGAGTTTCTAATTTGAATAAGTCAAGAATATCACCCCAACCAATAACGGCAAGCGTCCCCATAATCACAACAATTGTATTTTGGGCAGCCTTTCCTGCAATTTTTTGTGTTCTTTCGTCATTTTCCGGTTCATTGGTTCTTTTGCGCCAAATGAAGTGAATACACCTACCAATCGCAAGACCGGTAATCACGCCAAGTAATATATGTAAATCCACAACCATTTTGTCAATCCTCCTCACCTTTTTAGTTAAAAACCAATTTCGCCTTTCATTTTCATATAATACATTTGAAGTGCGATCTTTGATACTAACATGATAGCCAGTAAAATACCCAATACTTCGAATACATCAAAAACGGTTGGAAGAAAATGCAACAATATTGTCAATAATCCAATTGATATGATGGAAAGATATAATGCAATATCCGAAGACATGCCGGAAATTTTCTTGATCATTTCGTCTTTTTTAAGTTTATCTTTTAATATTGCTTTTCGCACAATGTAACTAATAGATAATCCAATTACAGCAGCAGCCATCATACTCCCCCCAACCATATCACCATAAGAATATAAGGCAAAGGTAGCAATTCCAAAAATCAAACCCAACATCAAATGTATCTTATTATATTTCTTCATTATTAATCTCCCTTGTTTAAGTCCCTCTAAGTATATGTTACTTATATCTAACACCAAACGATTTAAAATGATTGTTTTTGTTAGAAATATACCACATACAATGAGTATATGCACAGTCACAATACACGAAACAGCCACATTCTACAACATCGACAGCATAAAATAAGATTGAATCATCAATCACACCCGATACAAATGGAAAACAACCCTGACCCAAAATACAAATGGAAAGCCATGCTTGCAGTGTCGATCGGCATATTCATGGCAACCCTTGATGGCAGCATCGTGAACATTGCATTGCCAACACTAACCAGATTATTCGACACCGACATCCCCACTGCATCATGGGTCATACTATCCTACCTGCTTACCATCACAGTATTACTCCTGACACTTGGCCGGCTTTCAGATATGTATGGCCGAAAAAAAGTATTTGCAGCAGGTCTATTAGTTTTCAGTTTCGGGTCAGGTCTTTGCAGTCTTTCGACATCAATAGGTCAGTTAATAGCCTTCAGGGTTGTGCAGGGTTTCGGTGCTGCCATGATAATGGCTACAAGTACTGCAATCGTTACATTCGCATTCCCGCATACGGAGCGTGGTAAAGCAATGGGAATTATAGGCACCGTGGTCAGTGTAGGTTCCATGGCAGGTCCTGCCCTTGGAGGATTCCTTATCTATCTTATCGGATGGCAGAGCATATTCTACATCAATATCCCGATCGGCATATTCGCAGCCGCATATTCCCTGAAAATACTCGAATCCGAAGAAGTTCACAAAGGACAGAAATTCGATATTCCGGGTGCATTTTTCATGTTCATAAGTGTGACATCATTGATGCTTGGAATCACACAGGGACAGGGGATGGGCTGGAATTCGCCCCTGATAATTGGATTGTTCAGCGTGTTTGTAATCTCTCTAATAATATTCCTGAACATAGAGCACAAAGCCAGCCAGCCGATGGTGGAACTTTCCCTGTTCAAGAACCGGCCATTCTCGGCATCAAATGCAAGCAGTTTTTTGAGCTTTGTGGCTATGTTTGTGGTAATTCTTATGATGCCATTTTACATGGAAGAGGTTCTGGGCTACACCACAAGCCATGTTGGAATGGCTCTCATAGCAATTCCGCTTGTCATGGCAGTGGTAGCACCCGTTAGCGGCGTTTTATCAGATAAAACAAGTTCTTTCATGCTGAGCAGCATAGGAATGGCCATTACATGTCTCGCCCTCTACCTCCTTGGCAATCTTGGCCAGGAATCCACTTTCCTCGACATAATCATAAGGCTGGGCATGGTGGGCTTGGGCATGGGAATGTTCCAGTCACCAAACAACAGCATCGTCATGGGTTCTGTTCCAAAGAACCGTCTGGGGATTGCCGGCAGCCTGCTTGCAATAATGCGCAATCTTGGCATGGTTACCGGTATAGCCATATCCAGCGCCGTATTCACAAGAGGACTTCAATTGAACGAGGCACTGGGAATATCATACATTCCTGCATTTTTGAGTGGATATCATGATGCATTCATGGTTGCTGCAGGAGTCTGTGTGATAGGTGTTGTGGCCTCGCTGGTGCGAGGAAATGGAGATGGGATGAAGGAACGGACATAGTTTTGTTTTCAGATACTACAAATAACGCAGCAAACCGCCGCCAAGCGGCGTAAACCACTATCGAAAACACATTCTAAGCTACATACATAATTTGACAAAATTTTTATAGGCATGGTGATTTATTGCTTACATAGCTATTCCAGATTATCAAACTATAATGCTACCAATATTGAAGCATTTAAGCAACCAACAAGAATATCGTGCACGAGATTTAATAGAACCAATCTCAGATATGTTTGGCATGTCTGACGATGAAAAACAAGAATTGTTGCCAAGTGGTAAGCAACGTATTATCGATAATAGAATTGGGTGGGCTAGAACATATTTGAAAAAAGCTGGACTTTTAGAAGACCCACGAAGGGGATATACAAAAATAACTGATAGGGGCCTCGATGTTTTAAGCCAAAATCCACAACAAATCAATGTTAAATATCTAAAAGATTTTCCAGAATTCATCGAGTTTATATCAATTCAGAAAAATCAAGATAAATCTGATTCAAGCAATGTTACCAATATAGCAGACGAAATTGAAGATGTAACCCCCGATGAATTGATGGAAAGAGGGTATGAGTTGATTAATTCTAATTTAAAACAGGATTTATTGGATAAATTACTGATTAATTCTCCCTTTTTTTTGAGAAAGTAGTCCTTAAACTATTATTGTCTATTGGATATGGAGAGGGAAAAGTTACAGGCTATTCAGGTAATGGAGGTATTGATGGTGTTGTATATCAAGATAAATTAGGTATGGAAAAAATATTTTTCCAGGCTAAGAGATTTGATGAAAATAATGCCGTTTCTGCCTCCATGGTACGTGACTTCGTTGGAGCCTTAGATTTAAATGGTGTGAATAAAGGAGTCTTCATAACGACATCAAAATTCCCACAAAATTCTGTCGATCTCGTTTCTAGAAGTCATAAAAGTATAAAATTAGTTGATGGAAAATATTTAGTTCAATTAATGATCGATTATAATCTGGGTGTTGATACAGAAAAGACATACGAGATTAAAAGAATTGATTCTGATTTTTTTCCAGAAGAATAAAACATGACATTTTTCAGACATAAACGACTTCTTTTAGTATCCGCTTGCCAATCCTTGGTTTTCATGCATTTTTATAACAAAATGAAATGAGGCTATAATTCATGGAAAATATCAGCAGGGTAACACGTTCCAAAAAAGAAGCAAAGATCAGCTACGATAAAATGAGCCGATGGTATGACATTCTTATCGGGCGTGGTGAGAAAAGATCTAGGGAATCCGGGCTTGCGGTTCTTGATGCAAGGGAAGGTGAGAAGGTCCTTGAGATCGGATTTGGCACCGGCCATGTGATCCTTGCTCTTGCCCGGTCTGTCGGCGATTCTGGGGAAGTACACGGTCTTGACATATCGGAAGGTATGTTGAACATTACGGCTTCACGGATCGAAGAGGAAGGACTGTCCCACAGGGTGAACCTGCAATGCGGCGATGCTGCAAACCTCCCATATACTCACGGTTTCTTTGATGCGATCTTCATGAGCTTTACACTCGAACTGTTCGATACTCCTGATATTCCAATTGTCCTTCAGGAATGCAGACGTGTGCTAAAAGACAACGGGCGTATTGGTGTTGTGTCAATGTCCAGAGAAGGAAAGACCGGAACAATGATGAAACTTTACGAATTGGGGCATGAAAAACTACCCAACTATATCGACTGCCGTCCGATCTATGCCAAGAACATGTTGGAAGATGCAGGTTTTACAATCGCGAATACTGAGATTATGACATATATGGGGTTACCGGTTGAGATTATACTGGGAAAAAAATGAGATATTTGGTCAATTTTATTTAAAAAAATGAAAAGCGCCGAGGTTGGGATTCGAACCCAAGCATCCCGTCAGGGAAAACAAGTCTCGAGCCTGCCGCGTATAGACTCCAAGGTGAGGTCACCATTGGATTAGTCCGCTCTGCCACCTCGGCAAATGTTGATCTAATAATTGGCTTTTGAAGGTCTTAATCTATTATATAGGTATCGAGAATACCTAAAAATCCGTCCGTGACTTCTGTTTTTGCACATCCGTTTTGGCATATGGCTATTTCACTTTGCCACCTGTGGCAGTTCGATCCAGCCATATTGCCCTCCGCCGCCCGGATGGAGAATAACCTCATTGCGCCGGAATGCGAGTATCGCATCAACGATCCTTTTATCCACAATTCCCAGCTCAGCAGGGTCAGCCTCAAGAAGCACAGTGACCTCACTTCCGAATCGCTCAATAAGTGCATTCCATGGAGTCTGGACACCTTTCGTACTGGTACTCGAATGGCCCACAGCCATCATGATAATTTCTGCAAGCGGGATAATGTGCACATAATCAGGACGGTAATCGGGGTGCACAGGTTTATCGAAATCAGCAAGTTCATTTATGCGGTCGATCACACCTTTCTTGATGCGACCACCGCAGGAACATCGCCAGTTGCTTGCCAAGCATTCGTTGAGTGTATAATTTGTGAAACACTTGATACATGCCGAATTGTTGTACTTTCCTTCTTGCGGATAAAAACCTACATTGAGCGTGGACTTATAACCACCCTCACGCTGGATTGATTTTTTAAGTCCATCAAAAGTAACTTCCGGCACTTCAAACCGTGTGAACTCGCGTGCAAGTTTATCAGGCCAGGGTGAATGTGCATCAGAATTCGTAAGGAACGTCAATCTTTGTAATTCTTCAATGCGGTCTGCATAATCGCTATCCGCGCTGAGCCCGAGTTCAACAAAAGAAATATAATCCGTCATGTCCCCATAACAATCCTTCAAAGAATCATGTGCCGCATAAAGCGCAGTCCATGGTGTGAATGCATGACATGGACCCACCAGCGCATCAATGTCCTTTGCAGCCTCCGCGATCTCAACCCCATCAAGTTTAATGGTTGGGCGACCATCTGCTGCAAGATTGCCATACTTCCCCATGACCTCTGCAAGTTCCTCCGCCTTTGATATCGAAGGCAAGATCAACAGGTGATGGACCCTGTTCTTATCTTCGATCTCAGTTGTCAGTACAAAATCAGTATTGTTTATCCGAATCGTTTCGTCATCAACAGCCGCCTGCTTTATTTCCAGAAGCCATTTGGGATGAATGCAATCGCTCGTCCCTACAAGATCAATACCTTTCTTTGCAGCCTCAACTGCAATAGTTGGCAACTCCATCTTTGGAGATGAAGCTATAGAATACTTGGAATGGACATGCAGGTCTGCATTAATTTGCATGCGATCCCTATCCTTCCTTATCCGATATATCGCAGATCCTCATCACTTGACGTATCAGGCAAAAACTGCTGCCCTTGCCGCTGTTGTTGTTCCATCTCAGCAAGTTGTGCCGCAATTTTTTCCATCTCTTTTGCCCGCTCTTCAAGAGGAGTTATATCTATCTCAACACCAAGTATCTTGCTTAATATGCCAAGCAAGAACTGGGCACTTTTCGGGTCAACCAGATAACCTGATGTAAATCCCATTACACATAACGCATCCAGTTTCCTGAATTGACTCAGTCCCAGCAGCAACCCTGATGCTCCAACAATTCCACCACCGGGTTCACCCTCCTTGAACTCGATACCGTATTGTCCCATTTCCTCGATCAGATCATGATTATTAACTGCACCAATAACCCCATCGGTGTGAGTCAACTGACCTGTCGGGAAACCACCAAGTGTGTATATCCTTGAAACTCCAAACTCTTCAGCAAGATCAAGATACAGGTCACCAAGTTCATAGTGACCTTCAGTGCTTGAACTCTGGTGGTCACCGGTTAAAATAAGAATATCCTTATCATTCGCTTTGCAGGAAAATATTTCATTATTCACAAGTTTTATGGTACTGTCATCATTGACCAATACCTGTGGCGGGAAATGAGGTGAATATATCTCAATGATCTTTTCAGCATTCAGTTCCTCGATCAGATGCTCTGCAACAAGTTTCCCAACGTGACCTACTCCGGGAAGTCCAACTAACAATATTGGATTATTTAGTTTAATATCATCTTTCAATCGGACAATCTTATTTTCCTTCATGTTGCATCCTCTTTTTTAGCCATTCGGCGATATTTTCCATAAGGATCAAGTGGGGAAAAACGAGCCGGCTGTGGACTTATAGCTATGCCGCTGCATTTTGGACAGATATCGTCCATTGTGTATCGCTTACACTGCACACATCTACGAATTTTAAGTCCCAAAAAATCATCACGCCTTAACAGATTCGATATGCCTGTAGAATATGCCTTTTCCGTTAGCTTTTTCAATTGCATCAATCGCAGCCATTGCTGCTTTTTTCAAAATACCTTCAGCGGTCTTATAATCAGGTGCAATAACCTTTATTCGATATCTTGGTGCACCAACATAACTTATATCGACCTTTACCTCATTTTTTTTCACTTTGCCTGCAGCATTAAGTGCTTTTTTAATGATATCAATACCATTTGGCTCATCGGATGTAAGATCAACATAACCTGCAATGTCAACAAATGGAAGTTTTATATTTACCTGCGCGACGTTTACAATGCTTTGAATAACTTTCTCGCTGATGCCAGTATCTGCAAAAGAGTCAACACCGTTAATTGCAGCATCTTCGAACGCAAGATATATACTTCCGAATTTATCATTGATCGTGTCATATACAGTCTGCATGATCTTATTGTCAGTCCCTGTTTCCTCAGCAACGAACTGCAACCATTTTGCACCTTTTTGTTCGTTCTTCCAATCCTGTATCTTTGCGCGCTTTTGGTGATCGTTGACATCCTTTAAAGAAAGGTCAATATGACGACGTGACGAATCAACATTCAGTACCTTACATACGATCTTTTGTCCTTCACGGACATGGTCTCTTACGTATTTTACCCATCCGGCCTTGACTTCGGATATATGGATAAAACCTTCTTTGCCACCAAATTCCTCGAGTTTGGTGTAAGCACCAAAATCAGTTACATTGATGACAGTACAGACTACAAAATCGCCTGTTTCCGGCCAAACTTCGTTATTTTCCATCACGCATCACTTTGTACACAAAGGTTTACTCAAGTACTTCAAGAATATGTGTTGTGATCGTGGATTTGCCACCGGTTGATTCTGCAAGAGTCCTGCCACATACTGTACATGTGACCTTACGGCTCGCGCTTCCAAAAATAACCTGTTCATTCTCACAATCATTGCATTTTACACGTAAAAATCTGCTTTTTGGTATAGCCACCAATATCACTCCTTAAAATCGAATTTCTTTGCCCTGAAGCATGGTCTCTGGTGTGATTTGTTACATTCGGTGCAGCGGTATTTCAGTGACACTCGCTTTGTTGGCTTGTCGCCACCAGGCACCTTTGAGAACTTACCACTGTTTCCAATACCAGACTGGCGTTTCTTCTGTCTTACAATACGTGTCATAGACGACGCTTTTCCTTTTTTTACTCTTTCTGCAATGTGCACTGTGTGCTTTTTGCATGAAGGACAGTGTGTCCTGAATCTCTTTGGTATCTTCATAATTTACACCTTATTAATTGTGAATTAATTATCTTGTAGTATATATTTTCTAAATATATGGTGCGAGTAAATCTGAGCGTTAGCGAAGATTTTCTCGGATTAACTGTGCAATATTTCGCTTAACAAGTCCATTTGCATTAACAGCAGGTAATGAAACAATATCATGCTCTTGCAACGTGTATTTACGATTATCCACAGCCTGGAAAGTAGATAGGTCTTTCAGTATTCGCACAACAAGGTATTCCTCACTTATATTCCTTTTGGCTATATCGCTTTTGCCTGCATCGTTTGTGAGTTCTAAAGAATCTTGCGGCGCGGGGGAATCCAATCGCTTTTTGGTTTTAACCTCTACCTCGTGTTTCCTACTTTTCGCAACATTTTCTACATCCGGTTTTGTATCTGGATTTGCAGTTACATCCGGCTTTTTTTGAGCAGTTGCAACATTTCGTACTGAATCCGGATCCATAATAGGCTCGACCAATTCATTGCGTGCGACATTTATTGCAGAGAGTACAGCATCATACACCTTACGTTCAGCAGGAAGTAATTTGTCAATGTCAGGCTTTGCAGACCTGTTCGAAAATGCATTCGATGTTGCACGTGTAGTGATCTTACGCAGACGTCGAATAAAGATCACCTCTATATCCGTAATCGCACTTTGTAATTCATCCTCCAGCATCTTCGATTCTGCAGAACGGGGATTATTAATTTTTTTTATCTCACCCTCCAATTCGCGTATGTATTGATCCACTTCACCATAAAAATCAGGATGAAGCGACTTTAATGAAGAACTGCTCTCATCTCGCAATGTAGATTTCAATTCAGTTCGATCCATATTCTGCTGCCCCCCTGCATAGTAGATACATAGCGGCATATTCGGGCACCTCAATTGTACCCTCGCCCGGCTCTACCACAAAATCATTGCCTTTCATTTGCACCGAAAATGGCTTTATTACTTTTAATTGTACCGACTTATCACTGAACACAACCGCATCATTAAGCGGGTCAAATGTTTCCAGCTCTGAAATAGAAAGTGCGGTCACACGCATTCCCGAACCCCCATGGAGTGAACCCGGCAGGCGTATCAACCGTTTGACATCCGAAGTCACAGGTTCATCAACACTTGCCGACATTTCGGACACAGCCTGATTTGCAAGAGCTTCTAAAAATGGTTTTGGAATGTTTGATAATGCCTCCATCTTCCCATTCTTTAAAAGACTTATCTGACGCTCATCCCTGAATATTTCAATCAATTGCTCGGCCTTCTTTTTTCCAATTCCCTTAAAACCCGTGAGTATCTTGATCGAATCTTCCTGTTTTGCGATCCCGGAGAGATATGATACCATGTATCGGTTGATCCGTCCACCCCAGCCCCCCTCATCTTCAGAAGGCAGTACGAAAACCTCTGCACTCTCTCGCCCTGCATCACCACTTACTCCTTTCTTGCCAAAGAAACGGTTAACTTCAAGACCTGTGCTACCCACATAATCCACGATCTCACGCCGCTCTGCACTTCCAAGTGAGCGAACAGCAGGTGTGCTGATATGAAAATGATAACCACGCCCACCCGAGAATACTATATGTATGTCTTCTTCAGCAAAACCAAAATCGTTGTTCAGGAACCCATATAATTTAAGTGATTCCTGTTTCACATGTTCCAGCATATCGGCATACGACTTCGGTGCACCCGGCAGATGGTCAGCATCAAGGTCGAATATCAGGTCAGCACTCAACCAGTTCTTCTCTTTCATATTTGGTGCATTTGGGTATTCGTAGTACGCAACAGAATAATACGCATGTGCCGGTACCATCCCTGACAGATAATCATGCAACTCGCCGCTCGATCCAAACGCTTTATGGCGGCGCATTACAAACTCCGGCATTTCGTCAAATAATATGAATCCCCATTCACGTGACGTGAAATCTGGAGGGAGATGAATCTCTGCGGTGCGGTAATAGTCCTGGAACTTTGATTTTACGAATCGTTTTGTTTTATCGTTCATTTTTGCGACTTAAGATTTGTAACTTATATATTACTACAACTTTTTATATACATTTCTTCTGTGACCTATGTGAAGTATCTGTATAACCTTATCGTTTTGATTGATATCAGCAATGACTCTATGTGAACCAACTCTTAATTTGAATTCTGGTCTGCCACTAAGTTTTTCAAAAAAATGAAATGGATTATTTTTTGTATCCAATATTTTATTAAATATTCGTTACTATTCAGTTACCCTATAAACAGTTTACTTTTTAGAAGGCACATAAACCCCATGGCGTCAAGATTGGCTTGGATTTCATCTATAAACATCAACAAACTGCTTCCGCACTCGTTTACACCCCTAAAATTGACTGAAGCGTAGAGATCAATTCTATGGATTGACTCGCTGATTCCAAAACTTTAATAAAATCTTCGAGAACACACATTCGCTTCGTATCAGCAATTGGTATAGCGGCCCCTTTTCTAATTCCCCTATATTCTTTTCTGAGACTAAAAAGGTCTTCCACAAACAAGTTCAAAGATTGCCCCAGACCCTTTATACCATTTGAAATTTTTTTGCTATATACATCATTCCCCAAGTTTAAAAAAATAGCCAACAAATTCCCGAATTGTTCCATCTCACGAT
>JAMJFS010000013.1 GCA_023544565.1 Methanosarcinaceae archaeon | reverse complement strand
AATCTATAGGATTATGTACTCCGAGTTAACGCGAACAAAGTGAGCGTTTTCTCGTTTTGAGTTCTTTTTGTAAAATGATTTACTTCGAGTGAATCTAAGCATCAGCGATTATTTTCTCGCTAATGATGGAACACGCCGCCTACGGCGGTTGTTGCACTCATGTTTATTTTAACTCGACCAATCACATTTATCGAATCGTATTTATTTATCTGATGAAATGTAGGTGCACATTTCAAATACCTAAAACCCCATGCAGCAACCCCGCCGTAGGCGGCATGTTCCATACATACCATACGTTCGCATTCACAAAATATGTAGTTTCTATGTAGAACAATCCGTACAAAAACAGATGTGTTGACAACGATTGAAACTTCGATGTGTATTCAGGGCATTAGTGAAGGACGGTGCCTCGCTACGCGCGGATGGTAGTACCTTTTTCATTTTCACCCATTAATCCGCATACACTACAACACAACTTTAGACCGACTAAATAAATACATCAAATCAAACCAAACCAATCCCAAATCACTTGCACTTCTCAACCAATTCCAACCCCGCAAGCATCAATTCCTCTGCCTTTGCTTTTGTTTTTGATTCGGCAAATATCCTGATGATCGGCTCGGTGCCGGATGGTCGGATAAGTACCCAGCCTTCGTCGTACCATATCTTGACCCCGTCCGTTGTATCGACTTTTTCATTACCCTCTAAAACGGCCGATTTTACACGATTCATGGTTTTCTTAAGATCCTTGCAAACCGTTTTTGTCTTGGAATTGAAATATATAGGCACACTTTTGGCGAACTCTGACAGAGTTGTCCCTGCTGCGATTATTTCCAGCAACTTTGCACATGCCATACCACCGTCACGACAGTACTGGTGCGCCGGGAAGATCAGACCGCCATTACCCTCTCCACCAAATACGGCATTGGTCTCCATCATCTTTCTTGCCACGTTGATGGAACCGACCGCAGTCCAGATAAGTTCAACACCTGCTTCTTTTGCAATGTCTGCCATGCGCTGGGATGAACTGACAGGTGTAACAATAACTCCTTTTTCGCGGCTTAAAATGTACTTCGCCATCATGGCGAGCAGTACCTCTTCATCAATAAAATCGCCATTCTCGTCAACAAACACGGCGCGGTCAGCATCTCCATCCTGTGCTACACCCATATCGGCACCTGTTATCCGTACAATTTCCGCAAGTTCTGTTAATACATCGGGCGTTGGTTCAGGATTGCGCCATGGGAATGTGCCGTCAAGTTGTGCATTGATAGTTATGACCTCGCATCCGAGCCTTTGAAGCATGAACGGCAATGTAAGAGAACCTGCACCACATCCGGTATCTGCTACAACTTTCAACCGCTTTCCCCGAATGTTTTCTGCATCCACATGATCGATCACTCCCTGTATGTAATACTCATTTGCATCATTGGCTGTCCGCAGATCTCCTGTCCTGTCCCAGTTTGCGGATGCGAACTGTTTGGAATAGTATATCTTTTCCACCTCATCCTCACCCTCACGTGAGAACTCGCTGCCATCCCCTGCGATCAATTTGATCCCATTATACTCTCGCGGATTATGGGATGCTGTTATCATTATTCCTGCATCAGCATGGTCGCGAACATAATATTGTACAGCCGGCACCGGCGCGATTCCGACATCAATGACCGTAAGTCCTGAAGATAGTGCACCCGCGATAGCGGCTAATTTTAGCATATCTCCTGACATCCTTGTGTCGCGCCCTATTGCGATCGTTCCCTTTGAGCCCATGTATGTGCCAAGACTTTTTGCCACATCTACCGCAAGTTGTGGTGTGATATAATCATTAGCAATGCCCCTTACTCCGTTTGTCCCAAAAAATGCCATCTTGAATCACCGTTTGTCCATTATACTTTATTTAATAATGTTGCTGCTGTATTTTAGGTTTTGCGACGTGGTCTTATAATACTACACCCAAGCACTAAAATTCAACTAAGTTGAAGTATACACTATCCCAATTTGATTCTTGAATATTCCAAGTATCTTTTCAACTCGTCTGCATCCAGTGTTTCTTTTCTAAATAACCTAAACCCCTCTTCAATTGGATCTTAAATTATGAGGTGAGTTGCAATACCACCGGTTCTTATTTTTGCCATGTGCAACAATATGCCATTTTTACAATATAAATTGGTTCTCTTTAACATTTGATACTAATATCTCAACAACTCTTTTGAGTGAATTCATAACTGTGATCTCAAAGTCGAGTAAAATATAACACCCCTCACACCATAATATCTCCAGACCAAAAATGCAGGAAAAAATTAACCAGATCAAAGAAGCGATCGCACAAAAAAACAGCGCAATAATAGCATTCTCAGGCGGCGTAGACAGTGCAACCATTGCCGCACTCGCATATGAAGCACTTGGGGGGCGTGCCCTGGCAGTTACGGCCAGTTCAGAAACCTTCTCTGAACGTGAATTAAAAGGTGCAGTACAAACTGCGCGCGAGATCGGGATAAAACACATGATCGTGAATTTCGATGAACTGGAAGAGCCGGGTTTTGCCGAAAATACGCAGGATCGTTGTTATCATTGCAAAAAAGGACTTCTGCACACCCTTATTAATATCGCTGATGAGGAGGGGTTCAACGTGGTACTTGAAGGCACCAATGCATCTGAGATCCAGGGACACCGGCCGGGAAGGCAGGCTATTGTTGAAGCAGGTGAACGGGTATTCACGCCATTTGTGGATTTCGGGGTTACAAAAGATGAGGTGCGGCAGATTGCACGCGAGATCGATCTGTCAGTTGCTGACAAGCCATCAATGGCATGCCTGTCATCAAGATTCCCATACGGGCAGTTGATAACAAGGGACGGGCTTACGCGCGTCGGGGCGGCAGAGGATTTTCTATTCTCCCTAGGATTCACACAACTGCGGGTGCGCGACCATAGTGACAGGAGCAGCATCGCACGTATTGAGATCATACCATCCGAATTTGATAGATTTTTACAGGAGCGTGAACGGATCGTATCCCATCTCAAGAAACTGGGTTTTGACTATGTTACAATGGACATCGAGGGATTCAGAAGCGGAAGCATGGATGAAGTTTTGTGAACACTAACGATATCATTATAAGAAAAGCGGAGAACGACGATATTGAGGCAGTTGAAACACTGCTGTCCACGTATTTTCTTGACATGGACGGTGTGGACATTAAGGATTTCATAGTTGCAGAATCTGGCGGCAGGGTACTTGGATGTGGGGCTGTGATCGATCAAAAATATCCGGAACTTCACTCTATTGCAGTACATCCGAATCATCGCAGTCGCGGGATCGGGGCATTGCTTGTGGAACATATTGTCGCAAACGCGCTGGATGAGTGGGGGCATCTATATGTTCGGACAACAGCGCCCGATTTTTTCAACCATGTGGGTTTTATAAAATTACAGGATAGTGAAAAGATAAAACTCTGGGATGACTGTGCCAAGTGCGATAAGTTTGAGGGGTGCAGGCAGAGTGCAATGCGATTGTATCTTAAGGAATGACAGGAAAGAAGAGAATATGCAAACAATTGGAATCGTTAATACGTATGATAAGATCAAGATCATCGATGCCCATTACCGTGCTATCGCAAGAGCCGCGCCAATATGTTATGCATTCGGATTTAATCTTGCACTTTTTGATTTCCCGTTCAAGATGACACCTGATGAACTCGTGGATTTTATTATGGATAAAACCACGATAGGTGAATCCGGGAAGTATCTCAAACTTCTGCATGAAGAAGGGAGGTTTTTCGTGTTCGACCTGCCAAAGAAAGGATTTCAGGCCCAGTTCGGATCGGTAGTTGCCACATCATCCAAACCTGAACCAAAGTTTGCGATTACGCCGGAAGTGCTGGTAGATGAGGTGTTGCATGGCAGGTCGCACCTGATTCTCATCGGACTTGGCAGGAAAGGATTGCCAAAACACCTGTTCCCGCTAGCAAAGTACCATCTTGACATCACATCAGCTGGTATCTCGCTTGAGACATGCACTGCAATTGGTTCGATCCCTGCGCATCTGGCAGGTATCATGTCTGTGCGACGTGAAGATCAGTAAGAACGCCACTGTTTTTACTTATGAGCTGCGCAGTGCCCGCGTGAGTCGTCCCAATATAAGCGCAATCTATTTATCATCAAAATGATGATAATACCACCATGGAGAAACAATTACTTAATGCAATTCTTGCACTTGGCCTTACTCACAAGGAAGCGCAGGCATATCACGCACTTGTAACAAAAGGCGTTATGACTGCCGAAGATATCAGCAAATTGATCGAGGTCCAGCACCCGATCGTGTACAGGACACTTCAGGGGCTAAAGGACAAGGGCTGGATCGATTCTACAACTGACCGTCCAAAGAAGTATCGAGCTAAACAGCCAAAGATGGCAGCCGAGAATGCAGGGAAGAGGCAGATCGCTGTGATCAATGGATCCATCGAACTAATTGACCAGATACTTTCGCCGCAATATAATGAGAGTCAGGAGATGTTGCGACAGGAGATATGGACTGTACGCGGGCAGGAAAGTGTCATCCATAAGATCAGTGAGATGGGTGCTCGAACCAGGCATAAGGTGTTCGGCAAGGTAACGGGTCCGATCGATGATGATACTTTCAATGAGATATTTACCAATATTCCACCAGCAATCGCTCTGACCGTCCAGATCATGGGACCACCTATAATTGACATCGATCCCAAACTTGAGAAGAGGATCCAGATCTACCGTCCATATTTTGAGGGTAAGTGCAGGACGTTCCCGATGGAACTTCCGAGTGCCAACGCGAAGGATGAGTTCCTTAAAAAAGTTCATGGTTCCAGATTTATTTCGATACATCTGCTTTTTGATGAAAAGGAAGCGTTGTGGATCAACATCCCATACAAAGATAATGTTGTTGTAAAGGAAAAGGTATGGGCAAACTGGATCATTGACCCCGATTACATCGAGATCGTAAAAACTGAAGTTTGAGGTGTTAAATGCGTATAAGCATTTTCTATACAGGAGATTTTGGAAGAAAGGCTATTGAGAATCTTGTCAATCCGAGTACTTTCTGTGTGTCCTGCGCAAACCTGTGCGACCACTGTCGGGAGAAACGAAGATCGTATGGGAACTTGATTGTCGATATTCATGAAATGCCTGACAATCTTCCCCAGTTCATTGAAGAGCCGTTGGAGTATGTACCGGAGAACATGGGAGAGTGCAACCTCATTCTTGCTATAGGACTGCATCCTGACCTTTTGACAACCCTGCCGCATATTGCAAAGTCAACCGGTGCGGGTGCGGTCATTGTACCGATCGAATACCACAAACTTGCACCTGCAGGTGTGGTCGAGCAGGTCAGGGAGAAACTGGAAGAGATGGGAATCGAATGTGAGTTCCCGAAACCTTTCTGTTCTCTTGAAAAATCTGAAAATTCGGAAAAACCGATCATTGATGAGTTCGTAGATATGGGCTTTGGCAGACCTTTTCTGCGGATCGAACTGAACCCTGAGGGCAATATCTTCACTCATGTAGAGGTGCTTCGCGACGCACCATGCGGCTCGACGTGGTTCGTTGCTAAGAAACTCAAGTGGTCTGATGTAAAGGATTACAAGGATACAATATCAGGTGCGCACCATTCTTATCCATGTACCGGAAGTATGGAGCGAGATCCAATTCTTGGCGATACGATCCTGCATGAGGGGGGGTATATTATCAGGAAGAGTGTAGAAGATGGGATGGAAAATCCTTGAAATGAAGGATTCAAAATTGATCTTTGAGGGGCAGTTCCAGCATCTTTACATCTGGGTCCATTATTATGCTAGTGAAAAGCCGGATATAAAGCGTATATATGGATTAGGCGTTTGTTCCTAAACGCTTGACAATATTTTCCGGTTTATTGAATATCCAATGGAGTATGTTCTAAATTAAATTCTTATGATACTGCCCGCTATGTTTTTTTGTGGATATTTAATAATAAAATACGCCACCTTCAGTAATTATTGCAGTGTTTATGTTTTAGATTATGCGGAAGATATATCATATAAGACGTCCTATTTATCAGGTCTAACGGATGCCATTTATGGCATTGTTTTATTAATTGAAATTAGATTTAAACTGGTAAAAATATGTCTCATGCAGCACTTGATATCGTAGAATTATTATTAACCGCACAGATATACAACAAATATTCTAAGTTGGATGTCAACGACCTCCCCAAAAATATACGTAAGAAATATTGGAGTGGTGAACAAAAATCGGTCCCAAAACCGATCAAAGTTTCCATATTAGATGTTCAATCTCTCTATGAGATCAAAGATATGAAAAACGTTATAAAAGGGCTTCCTTTTATCAATATTGATGATGTCGATTTTAAAGTGAAACTTACTTCTTTTGGTGTTGGCGAAGAATGGTTTGAAAAACAGGATGGAGCAAAAGAGAGGGTTGAGAACAATCCCGTACTTGCATTTTATTATGAAAAGAAAACCACCTCAGATGCCGATTACAAGGTAGCAAAGGCAAAATCAAGACCAAAGGAAGTTGACAGGGAATGGATCGAATCACTTATCAGTGAAGTTGCGGAAGAAGAGGGTGGGGATGAGATGCTCAAATTAGTACACATCGTGGCTCCGGAAGATGTACGACAACCTCTTGATGAACTTGTCCTGACACAGGACCAGATCGATGACGTCGAAAAGATCGTTAAGGCTATCCAGTACAGGGAATACCTTAAGCGGATTGGTCTTTATGATATCGGAAAACTGCTTTTCGTAGGTCCCCCCGGCACTGGAAAAACGTCTGTTGCAAGCGCATTGTCAGAGCGCCTATCCATACCTTTTGTTGAAGTAAAACTTTCAATGATCACAGATCAGTACCTTGGCGAGACTGCAAAGAATATCGACCGTGTGTTCAATCTTGCCAAAAGATTGAGTCCATGTATTCTGTTCATTGACGAGTTCGATTTTGTTGCAAAAACACGGGCATCGGACGAACATGCAGCACTCAAACGTGCAGTGAACACGCTTCTCAAAGCGATTGATACGATAAGCCTGACAAATGACGGTGTATTGCTGATCGCGGCAACGAACCACCCCAAAATGCTGGACATGGCAGCATGGAGACGGTTTGATGAGATCATGAGTTTCCCGCTGCCTACCGAAGAAATGAGAGAAAAGATACTGGATATTGTTCTGAAGGATATTGACGGAACCATTGACACGAAAGAGATCGCATCTTTGACTGAAGAGTATGCAGGTTCAGACCTTCGCATGATAATACGTGAAGCGGTCTTGAGTGCGCTTGTCGAGGAAAGGATGTCACTTACCCAGGATGACATGAGAAATGCCGTGAGTAATTTCAACGAACGCGAAGGTGTCCGTACAGATGAATACACGATCTGAGTTCATCATGACAATTTAAGTTCAATGAGGTTTTCATGATAATTACACTGCTTGGCACGGGTGATGCGACAGGCACACCTGTCATAGGCTGCAATTGTCCGACATGCAAAGATGCTAACAGTGGCGGAAAAAGCCGAAGGCTGAGATTCTCGATCCTTGTTCAGTCTGACAAAGGAAAAGTGCTTGTTGACACAGGTCCCGACCTAAAATGGCAGATGATCGAAAACGGCATCGATAAAGTTGATGCTGTGATATGGACTCATGGTCATTATGACCATTATGCAGGATTCGGGGAATTTCACAGGATACAGCGCAATGTCGATGTGTACGGGCTCAAGGAAACACTTGATTATATTCTGGATTATCTTTATTTCTTAAAACCAAGCAGGCACGACGTTTTGATGTACAAGCCGTTCGAACTTATCGGTCTTAAGTTCACATTATTCGAAGTAAAACACCCTTCTACAAAAAATGCTGTTGGAGTTATTGTCTGTGAGGGTGATAAAAAGATAGTGATCACAGGCGATGCAATTAGGGATATCCCCTCAAAAAGCATGGAACTGATCCAGAATCCAGACCTGTTAATAGCCGATGGGATCGTGCCACCAACAATGAATGTAAGAAAACACATGAACTCGCAAGAGGCAGTGGAACTGGGAGAAGAGATCGGTGCAAAAGAGGTTGTGTTGACGCACCTGAGCCACTATTTCGAGCCGCATGACGTGGCATCAAAGACCATGCCGCTTGGATATGATGGAATGGTTTTTGAGATATGAGTTTTGACCTAAAACTCATTTTTGGTTCATTTCTTACGTCTATATTTTAATTTAGACTTAGACTTATTTTTTAGATTTACTCCTACCGCCCATCTTTGAACCCTGTTCAATGTCATCTCGCATCTTTTTCAGGTTCTTCCTGGTAATGTGGTAATCTACAAGAACGAACGCTGCACCAAACGCCAGGATAATGCCTACGATCAATAACGTTTTCGGTGCTGATGGAGGGTAATACTTCACATTGAAAGACTTTGGCACATCTTCATCTTCAGACCATATTAAAATATCTCGCCCCTTATTATCGACATATGTTTCATCAGGTTGTGGTCTGGCAATTCCGATCAATTGGTTACCTGTTGTGTAACCCACAGGCAGAACGAAACGCACGATCGATGGGGACGATTGGATGTATATGAAATCCTGTCCTTTTTGTGCCGGCAACGTGTATGCCACAAATCCTGTGATCGTTTCATTGAATTTAAGGTAAGTATGTTTTTGCCCGCGAATAACTTCTTTTGAGATCGTATAACCTATATCAGATACCTCGCTCGCAAGTGAATAACTGTTAAATGCATCTACAGATGCGCTTGTGGTGTTAGTATTAGCATTATCGGCGATGATGACAATATTATCGAGCGAATCCTGATTTGAACTCATATCATCAATCGGGATAATATCGATAACGGTTGCGTTTATGAGCATATGAACTACTCGGGTACTTTCGCCCTTTAACAGGTAAAAAGTGGTTGTGTTTGCAACAATGTCATCGTTTGAGCTTTGGTTCACAAAGACATCAAATTCATAAACAGAGATGTCGGAGATGGTCAAATTGTCACCTACCGGTACAAGTTCATCAATGCATCCTGCTGTAAGAGTTGAAAGAATAAGGATTAACAGTGCCAATATTGTCGCGTTTCTCATTGTCATCTATAACTGATAATGTCTTAAATCAAGTTTACGCTATTGAAATAGCAAAAAAAGTAATGCGATACCTGCATCAATATGATGTTGCAGACACCGCAAATTCATCAAATATCGTTTCAATTTTCACTCGGGAGTGTCATTAATACGCCAATATCCTCAAGTACATCAGCGATCTCCCTGAATGCAAGGAACAATACTTTTCGCTGGCTGTCAACTGATTCGATCCTTGGCTCGGAAGCGAACCATATCTCCTTTTCGGTGCTTCCTCGTGTCACTGAAACGCATGAAAGCATATCTGCCTGTGTAAACCTGTAAATTGAATCATTACCGGTAGGTGTGATCCATGCAGGGTGCATTAATTTTAAATTACCAATGAACTTTGTCCAGTTTACGGTTGCAGATGCTTCGAGGTTGAGGTGCAGATGTGCACGTTCGCCGGTTGTCTTTTCGTCAAGGTTTTCGAGGAATTTTACATATTCCCTGCTTGATTCATCGACTTCCTTTTCATCCTTTTGTATGAGTTTCTCTGCAACATCCTTGAAGAACGGTGCAAGATTCACATCGCTTGAACGTTTAGTTGCAAGGGAGACCCCAAAGAATGCAACGGCACTCAATGACATTCCCACGATAACTCCATGGTTCATGAAGATCGGATGTACAGTTTCAAGGTAATAAGGTGCCATTGGTGCAGTCTTTATAAGATCCACAGCAATTAGCCCGATCTGTACAACTGCTCCAATTATGAGTCCTGCAAGTGCACCTTCCTTTGTTGCACGCTTCCAATAAATTCCACCCATTATCGGGAAGAAATATGATGCGCTTGCGATAAAGGTCGCTATATGAATTGCCTCGAGGATCCCGTCAATAAAGAAAGAACCAATCGTTGCACCTGCAACTACTATCAGTACACTTATCCTGTTTACAAGAAGGGTCTGTTTCATTGTTGCATCAGGTTTTATGTATCTCTGGTAGATGTCACGGGAAAGACATGAACCGCCGGATGTTGCGAAGGTATCAGCACATGACATTGCTGCTGCTGCGAGACCGATCGCACTGAGTGCTACAACAATGGGCGAGAAGTTGCTTACTATAAACACCAAAAGTGCAGGTTCGGCATCTGCCATTCCCATCGGGAAACCGGCTGCCGCAATCTCGGGATAAATTGCATTGAGTCCTATTGCGATCACTGCACATGCTGCGAATACGAGTGCTACTAATAATGAACCAAGGACCATTCCAAATCGTGCGGACTTTGCATCTTTTGCAGCCCATACTCTCTGCCATGGATCCTGTTCTGTCATCCAACCTGGAACAATTGCGAATATGAATATGAGTACCATAGGAAGTCCGATTATGAACGGATTCCACCATGAACTCGGTACATCACCGAACAGTTGGGATACAGAAATATCTTCCATTACAAGTGCACCGGATGTTGCAGCACTAACTGCAAGAGCCGCCATTACAAGTGCAAAGACTGAAAGGAATATGAACTGTACAAAATCAGTCCACACTACTGCAGACAATCCACCGAGGGTTACATATACCGATATGGCAAGTGCGACTATAAGTGCTGCATGGATCGGACTGACTCCATAGAACACTTCAAGGACAAATGCAAATCCCTTGATATCAGCCACTGCAAAGAGTATCATGACAATGGTGATGATAAAAGCCACAGGTGCGCGTATTGCACTGCTGTATCTCATTTCAAGCAATTCCGGCTGGGTAACGGAAGGCAAGTTCTTTATCCTGCCAACAAGAAGTGCAATTATCAGCAGGGCGGCGATGTTCGGGAATACAAATCCCCAGATGGAACCCATTCCAAGCAGCATATAAAAACCAATGACTGCAAGGAGCGCTCCTGCCGTAAGCCATGACGCTGCGGCTGAAAAACCAATGCCAATTGCACCAACTTCCCTGCCTGCAAGCCAGAAATCAGTGACAGATTTCTGTTTTTTCGAAAAATACCATCCAATTGCTATGAGTCCCAATAAGTAGACTGCAAGCAATATCAAAAATGTTTGATAGCCATCCATAAATATTACCTCATATTGTCTCTGATTTAGTATTAAGAATATTCAATAACTGTATATTTGTTTTATAAAATCTAAAAGTACCTTTTATAATTATTTTTTAAGGACTACGACATGTTATTGATATAGATATATATTATCTTTATGTAATTAAAATCAGTAATTGGATTAGCGGAGTTTAGATATAACAGTGATTTTTATTTATATCACTCTGCAAGTATAATTTCGAATAGCAGATGAGTGTGTCTGCGTTCATCTGCGGTTCAATAAAAAGAAATCAACCGCAGATAAACGCAAACGCACGCAGATTTGTAGTATGGGATTCAAAACTCAATCAATCACAGACCAACGGCGCGAGATTGATGAGACAGGAAACTCGTAACAAACTTGCATACGCAACATTTGCACGACCACTAAATACCTTTAAATATCTTAACCGTGCTACTATGTCACACAGTGGCACAGTGTGTATATAATAACTTATTTAATAACTAACATTTACAACCATAAACCAATCGGAGAATAATAACAATGGCAGAAATAGGAAAGAAGATCAGGATCGAACGAATAATGGACCGCGACAGCAGGAACATGGTTATCATGCCAATGGACCATGGAATGTCGGACGGACCGATCAAAGGACTCATCGACATCGCAGATACCGTGAACAAGGTGGCACAAGGCGGCGCAGATGCCGTGCTCATGCAAAAAGGTATGATCGCGCACGGCCACAGAGGGTACGGACTCGATGTCGGATTGATCGTCCACATGAGCGCATCAACATCACTTGGACCGGATCCAAACGACAAGGTTCAGGTCTGCACAGTGGACGAGGTCATCAAAATGGGCGCAGATGCCGTATCCATACATGTCAACATAGGTTCGGAAACAGAATCTGACCAACTTCAGAAACTCGGATATGTTGCCGAGCAGTGCAATGAATGGGGAGTACCGCTCCTTTCTATGATGTACCCGCGTGGGAAGAATATCAAAAACCCACATGACCCCGAACTTGTTGCACACGTTGCAAGGATTGGTGCGGAACTCGGTTCTGACATTATCAAGACCGTATACACAGGAGATCCGGACTCGTTCAGAGACGTAGTAAACGGTTGCCCGGTGCCAATCGTTATCGCAGGCGGACCAAAGACCAACACTGATAAAGAGTTCCTTGAAATGATACAGGGTGCAATGGAGGGCGGCGCACGCGGTGTTGCAATTGGCAGGAATGTATTCCAGCATGCCGATCCTGTCAAGATGACAAGGGCGATAACACAGATCGTGCACAAGAACACGTCAATCGAAGAAGCACTTGAAGCACTCAAATAATACAGATCCGATCAGGCAACCAAACAAACTGCATCATGCATAATAGAAAGAATCAAATCAGTTGACTTGGAATTTGTGATTATATGAAAGATAAAACCGTATGGATAAAAGCCGATGAAGGTGACTGGGACGACCGTAAAGGGCGGATTACGACCGGGTTGGAATCGGGTGCAGAATGTGTATTGGTCAATGCAGATGATGTAAAAAAGGTACGTGAACTTGGCGACATCAAGGTTGCAGCATTTGCCTCTGACGACAAATCCGGTGCAGACATCGTAGTTATCGGAAAAGGCGGAGAAGGTGACGGTACAAAGCCTATGCCACCTGACTTTAGCGGTTCGCTGGATATCACGACCGCAGCCAAACTGGTCGAAAAAGGCGTAAAGGTCGCAGGGTATGTGGTAATTAGAAACAAGGGCTACGAGGAATTTGCAGTAGAACTCGGAAAAGTGTGTGATTACATAATCACTATCGGAACCGACTGGCAGATCATTCCGCTTGAGAACCTTATCGCAAACTTGCAGGATAAGGATGTCAGCATCATCTCGGGAGTCAAAACCTCTGAAGAAGCAAAACTTGCACTCGAAACAATGGAACACGGCTCTGACGGCGTGCTTCTTGATTCGGATGACCACAACCAGATAAAGCGGACGGTATCAATTGCAGAGCGGTCTGGTGTTGAAGGAGTAAAACTTGAAGCAGCAACCGTTACAAAAGTCGAAGCCGTAGGAATGGGAGACCGCGTATGTGTAGACACATGCAACCTGATGGTAAGAGGTGAAGGCATGCTTGTGGGTTCACAATCGAACGGCATGTTCCTTGTGCATTCCGAATCCGAAGAAAGCCCATACGTTGCAGCAAGACCTTTCAGGGTAAATGCCGGTGCCGTACACGCTTACGTACGTGTCGGTGAAAAGACAAGATACCTCTCCGAACTTGAATCCGGTGATGAGGTCACCATAGTAGATTCAAACGGTAACCAGAGAACAGGGATTGTCGGACGTGTTAAGATCGAGCGAAGACCTTTGATCCTTGTTGAAGCCGAGGTAGAAGGAACGATAATCAAGACAATACTGCAGAATGCAGAGACCATCAAACTGGTTGCAGAAGGTGGAAAACCGTTATCTGTTGCAGATATTAAAGAAGGCGACAAGGTCATGGTCAACTTTGAAAATACTGCACGACACTTTGGTATGAAGGTTGAAGAGACGATCATCGAGAAATAATATTTATTTGCGATTCCTATGGTTATGGTTAAAATCTGCACATTCGACCTCGAAAATGATAAGATGGCCGCAGTCGTTGCTGCTATCAGCGAAAACCCCCTCGAGACCGCAAGGTCTGCAAAAATGCTTGGGGCAGATATTCTTGAAATTCGATTCGACCTGTTGAATATCACCACCCCCGATGATGCGAAAAAACTGGTAAATGAAATCAAATCAGCAACAAACCTGCCTTGTATTGCAACCAATAGGTTACAATCAGAAGGTGGTAAATGGTCAGGCACAGAGGAAGGCAGGATAGGATTACTTATTGACATTCTTGAACTTGTTGATGCTGTAGATATTGAACTTTCTGCAGGCGAAGATGTGCGCGAAAGGGTTGTGCAGAGCGCAAAAAGTGCTGGCAAGACCGTGATAGTGTCTTCACATGATTTTAACAGAACGCCTGCGGTTGACCAGATGAGAAAAACACTTGACGATTGCTTCGATGCAGGCGCAGATATTGCAAAACTTGCAGTAATGCCGAAATCGATGCAGGATGTTTTGAATTTGTTGCAGGTCACAAATGATTCAAAAGCACCTGTTTGTACTATATCCATGGGCGACCTTGGAAAACACTCCCGAATTGTCGCCTCTTGCTACGGTTCAGTACTAACATACGGTTCTGTCAGGGATGCGGTCGCACCAGGACAACTGCGTGTAGACGAACTGAAAACCGTTCTGGAGATGCTATTATGAAGACCGTTTTCGCAGTATTTGGTGATCCGATAGAACATTCCATGTCGCCAAAGATGCACAATGCTGCATTCAAAGCCATGGGAATGGATTGTGAGTACCACGCCTTCAGGGTCAGTCGTGAGTCTCTCCGTGATGCACTCATCGGTGCAAAAGCCATGGGTTTTGGTGGCGTGAACCTCACAGTTCCACTGAAGGTAGAAGCATTGAACATCGTTGATGCTGACCCCCTGGCTGCCAGAATAGGTGCAGTGAATACCGTGGATCTCAAAGACGGAATGCGAGGGTACAATACTGACGGCATCGGTGCAAAACGAGCACTTGCCGATGCGGGCGTGGATGTTGCGGGTGCCAGAGTGCTCATTGTGGGTGCCGGCGGCGCGGCGCGGGCGATTGGATTCCAGTTTGCAAATGACGGCGCTGACATTACAATAGCAAACCGCACAGAAAAACGCGCCTATGACCTTGCGCGTGATGTAAGTAGTGTAGGTATAGCACAGGGCACCGGATTGGCAGATCTGAAAAGCCTGATCGCGAAAACAGATATTCTTGTAAATACCACAACCGTTGGAATGCACCCTAACATCGATCAAACGATCGCAACTGCGGATGATATGCATTCTGAACTCACGGTGTTCGATATCGTTTACAATCCACTTGAAACACGGCTGTTAAGGGAAGCAAGGGCTGCGGGCGCAGTGGCCGTGAACGGGGTCATGATGCTGGTACACCAGGGTGCTGAAGCATTCCGAATATGGAATAATGTGGAACCTCCTGTTGATGTCATGAAAAATGCGGTTCTTGAAGCATTGGGAGCACAAAAATCATGAAAATGCTGATAATAGGCGGCACAGGCGAGATGGGACAGTGGTTCACCCGATTTTGCAAGGAACATGGTTACGAAGTGATGGTCTGGGGTAGCAGCCGCCGTGTTGATGTGGCAGATAACATGGGTGTTGAATTTGCATCCGATCTTGAGAATGCAATTAGTGATAGTGACATCGTGGTTGTATCGGTACCGATCGACATTACTGAAAAAGTGATTGCAGAAACCGCCCCAAAAATGAAAGACGGTAGTCTGCTTATGGACATCACATCCCTGAAGGCAAAACCCGTTGAGGCGATGAAGAAATACGCACCTGAGGGTGTCGAAATTATTGGAACACACCCCATGTTCGGACCATCCATACCAGGCCTGCACGGTCAGATCGTTATCATGACACCTGTTAAAGGGCGATGTGATAAATGGTTCCCAATTATACGCGCACTTTTTGAGGAGAACGGCGCACACATCGAGGTCATCGATGCAAAGGAACATGACAAATTCGTATCCGTGGTGCAGGGACTGACGCATTTTGCATACATCACAATAGGAACAACATTCAAGAGACTTGATTTTGATGTGAATGAATCACGAAGGTTCATGAGTCCTGTGTATGAGATCATGGTGGATTTTGTTGGCAGGATACTGGGGCAGAACCCCTACCTATATGCACTTATCCAGATGGAGAACCCTGAAGTTCTGAAAGTTCATGATGCATTCAAGGAAGAATGTGTGAGCATATCAAACATGGTCCGGCAGCATGACGTGGACGGTTTTTCCAAAAAAATGAAAGATGCTGCAGTTCATTTTGGCGATACGAACTTAGCATTGCATCGTTCCGACAACCTGATAAATTCAAAGATACACGAATTTGATGAACTTGTAAATTCAATTGGGACAGAGCGTGGACTTGAACATATATACTCAGGAGTCACGCATGTCGGTATTATCAAGAAGATAACGCCAAGAGAGGTTATACTTTCAAAGAACGGCAAAGTTATCTCACTCAAAATAGAAAATATACGGCTGCTATCCGATCATGAACTTGTTGAGTGGAAAACTGCTGAATTGGTGCACTCAAATAGAGATATTTCAGTACTTATTCCAGTCGGTGCCAATCCCAACGTTCTGCTTGGTGTGATCACAAATAATAAGAGGATCGTCTCTGCAAGTGTCATTGACACATACTCAGGCATTGATACAGAACGGCTGAGTGTAACTTACCGCATCACGATAATTGGAGATCGCGAGCCTGCCGAAGTTCAGGATGGGATACAGAAATTGCTAATTGGACTTGGATGCGAGTTGAGGGGATTAAATCAAAAAATGCCGACACAAAACGCGCGTTAGCGCGGCGTATTCCCAACATTACTATCAAATATCGAATCCATTGTTGCATTAGTACACATTGATGTACAAAAATAATACAAAAATATGCAACGAAAAATAAATGAGAATGAATTCCACTCCAAAAACATGTGGTTTTGTACAATGTACTGATTGGTCATGGACTATGCCGCATGCGGCGGATTGTTGCATCGGACCAAAATTCAGCCAATCAATTAACTGTTTTAATAATTATGTTTTTACAGTTATATTTTACCAGTTTTAAATCAAACTCACGAGGTCTTCCAGCGCAGCCTTTGGGTCTTTCGCTTTCACAATACCCGATGCAAGTAAAACACCAACTGATCCGAGTTGTAGTGCTGCTTTTAGGTCCTCACCTTTTGATATTCCGGCACCGCACAATACCTTTACATTTGAATTGATCCTTGCGACCGCATTAACCGACCCTGTGACTACTTGAGGGTCTGCCTGAGAGACAGGGATACCGCTGCCGATAAGTTCTGGGGGTTCGACTGCAACGTAATCCGGTGCAAGCGCTGCTGCTGCTGCGGTGGTTGCGATATTGTTGGTACAAACTATGGTAATGAGTCCTGCATTCTTTGCGGCGGTGATGGAAGCATCGATGTCCGCAAGGGTCAAACGGCGTTCAGAATGGTTGATGAGCGTGCCGACTGCACCTGCATCTTTTATTGATTGTGCGAACGCATGTCCTGTGAAACCACCTGCACCGACACCGTCAAGATGCTGTGAGAAAACGGGGATGTTAACCTGTGATGCAACGCGGTAGATATCAGCCAACTGCGGAGCAATACCAATATCCACACCTGAAGACTCTGCAACATCCCTACAAGCCTGTGCGATCTTTACTGCGCCTTCGCCTGTTCCTTCAAAATATGTTTTAAGATTTAGAACGATCAATGTTGAACCCATTTTAAACTCCTCCGATTTTGAAACAAATAACTGGTAACTAGTAATTGTTAATTGATAACTGTTGATTAAAAATTGACGATCAATGATTGATGATTAAACTAAAGTAAAAATAAAAAAATAAAAGAAACCGAAAAAAAAGAAAGCGTGTGATGAATCACACGCGATCAGAAATCGGTCATTATTCTGAACTGGTCAATTTCAGGCTTGTTCAAACCTTCAATGAACTGTTCTGCCACCTGTCTGATATTCTTTGCATTGGTGATCGCTCTTCCAACCACAAGGATATCGGCACCTGCACCCAGTGCAGCAGATATTGTGTCAACACGAACACCGCCGGCAACTGCCACAAGTATCCTTGGAGACAATGCCTTGATGGCTTCAATGCTGCCCCATGCGTGTTCGGTCTCTTCAATATCGATTGCGCGGTGGAGTTCAACAACATCTGGTAACTCATCGAGTTGTTTCAATACAGATACAGGGTCAGGCTGATTCAGCGTGTCCATAACTGCATAGATACCGGTCTTGTGTGCTTCCTCGATCACTTTGTTGAGTGTCGCAATTGGTGCGAGTGCTGAGACAACGATCGCATCTGCGGTCGCATCTGCAACCATACGAGCCTCAAGGTTTCCTGTATCAAGGGTCTTAAGATCTGCTACAATAAATGCATCAGGCTTGATTTCCCTGAGTTTTGTAATTACGTCCACACCATAGCGTTTGATGAGAGGTGTACCAGCTTCAAGAATCAGATGATCGCTGTTTGGCAACTGTCTGACAACATTGAGTATTGCCTCAAGGTTTGGATTGTCAAGTGCGACCTGGAGATATGGTGAATCCCAGAGTCTTGTGACCTTGAATCCCATTATTCCGTGTGCTGCCCTGTCCTTTTCATGCAAGACAGTATCAATGTCAGGGAAACCTGCAAGTGCGCGTTTGAGTGCCAATTTTGTTGCCCCGTAGTTGTACCTGTATATCCTGTTGTAATTGACTGCCTGCGGGTGAATGAAAACGCTTGCCACGATCACAAGATCTTCAACCTGGTCTTTTGGGATCATTCCTTCCTCAACAGCATCTGCCACCGCTTTAGCAACAGCGGCCTGTGCAGGACCGAATATCTGTGCAGCCTGGTCCATGTTCTTTACCGTGACTTTAGGTACGATCAATGTAGATGGTTTTGTAGGAAGGTTTGGACGAATAACTGACAACAAAGGTGTATGCCCTGCTGAAAGTTGTGTCATTCCGTTTGCAAATGCCAGTCCTACAGGACCATTCTTATCTCCGATCATAAGATCAACGTGTGCGATTTCTGGGTCCTCGCCTATTAGTGCTTCTCCGATTAGTAACATAATTCTCCTTGTGAGTTATAATATAAACATATAATTCAGTTGCGTTAATTGTCATTACTATATATATGGGTTCTTATGGAAATAATGATATTAGTATCTTTATGTTCCATCCATTTTAAAAGGTTGGCGAGGATCAATCATCAACGTCTGCCAATAACATCTTTAATAACATAATACGGCAGTCGTAATGCGATCCACTTCATGAAGAAAAGATACCCCCACCTGCCTGTTGCAAGGTGAATGAACTTATTCAGCAAAGGCTCATTATTGACAAGTATCCTTGAAGACAGATTCGGGAATCGATAGAACCATTTAGAAAATATATATGAATATTTAAGGTTCGGTAAAAAAGAATCCATGCATCTTTTGTGATAAGAAGCAAGCGATGTTTCTGAAAAATCATCCTTTTGATGTGCATTAATAACGGTTTCTGCTGCAAAATTACCCGAAGCGATCGCATATGCTATACCCTCACCCAAAAATGCATCAACATATCCTGCAGCGTCCCCTACAAGCAATATGCGGTTTGAATATGTTTTGCGGTCCAAGCCACCTATTGGCACAAAATGTCCCCTGGGCTTTACATAATCAAATCCAAGCATTTTGATAAAATCCCGATATGCATCCATTGGTCTTGAAAAACCCTGCCCCCTGCCTGCAATCCCTACAGAAAAGTGTTCGTCCTTTGGAAATACCCAGCCATAACCATTTGGAATTATACCAAAATAAAATTCCCCTTTGTTGAAAATATAGTTATCTATTTGCTCGTTCGATGCAGGGATCTCTGCCTCAAGCGCAAAACTTGTTTCCTGTTGTGTAAAAGATCCCCTCACATTCTTTGCACATACACTGTTCACACCATCCGCACCGATCACTACCTTTGACCTGAATGTACCGACAGTTGTTTCGACAATAGCGCAGTCATTGTCAGTTTGAACTGAAATCACACGCACATCTTCCATCAACTCTGCACCGGCATCGACTGCAATCTTTGTCAGGTGATGGTCAAACCTGTCGCGTGAGACCATCACACTGAGACGCTCGCATGTTTCTGACTCAAGACTGCATGATCCATACCTGATCCTTGCACCAAAGCATTCACGCTCAATGATCGAATCCGGAATCTCAATGTCAAGATTCGAGAGAGCATATTTCGACACTGCTCCGCCACACGTTTTTACTCTTGGAAGTGTGTCTTTCTCAAGAAGTAATGTATTGAGTCCTGCGGCTGCAACGTGCCGTGCGACTGTTGCACCTGCCGGACCGGTACCGATGATGATTGCGTCATAGATGGACATTGCAAATCAAAACTGTTCTTTAAAGTACAAAAAATGTTTGTTCTATGATATAATTTATAGAATTATATACTATGAAAAAAGTGGAAAATAACCCGGGAGAGAAGACAACACAATAGTCACCTCCTCTTTTAACTCCCCAACCCGCATTGCCCTGTAGATATGTCTTACAAGTGTACAATTAAAAATACTTGCATGACATATATAGATTCCGAATAGTTACCAAAGATGATTATATATGTTGACATGGATTGATAGACCACATGTTCGAACTCATTTATTCCCTAATATCAAATTATGGATACCTGAGCCTTTTTATAACCAGTTTCCTGGCATCCACAGTACTGCCATTTGGTTCGGAAGGCATAGTGGTATTGTTAATACATTCTGATTTTAATCTGTTCACAGTTGTGATGGTCGCAACTGTGGGCAACTATCTGGGTGCGTGTACCACATACTACATAGGACTGAAAGGACGCGAAGGAATTATTGATAAATATCTGTCAATCTCAAAAAGTCAACTTGCTAGAACCGATAAGTTGTTTGAAAAATACGGCGTTTACGCCTTGCTCTTCACATGGGTGCCCGGTATTGGAGATGCAATTACTGCAGCAGGTGGATTGCTGAAACTTCCATTCAAGACGTTTTCGATCTATGTTTTTGCAGGCAAGTTCGCGCGTTATCTTGCGATTGCTTATTTAACTACCCAACTGTGACAAAATATTACACTCCGCACAACCGTGTATGCCCCCTTTTTTTATTGTTTATTGACACATAAAAAATAATAATTTTACAAAATGTATATATATGATATCACTACAATTATATTTAATATCTGTTGAGGGATAAATATGAATGAAATCGAAATCATGGACAAGGATTCACTAAGGAAAACAGCATTATTAATACCAATCGCTGTGATTATTGGAACATTAAATGCAATTTTAGCATATATGTTTTTACCACCAACAAGTGCCATGGGCCTAATATTGGCAACTTGTATTATAGTGACATATGTTATATTTAGAAAACCAAAGAAAGATTAAATTTTGTTTTTTTTGCAAGATCCGTATTGGCAAATAATTCTATGTTAGTATACTTCATCAACCAATAAAATGCTTAATTAATTCGCGTTAACTCGGAGTACATAATTTTAAAATATACACTACGAGATACATCTTTATATCAATTCCACAAAAAAATCCATATCCCTATCCACAGTCGCATTTAATGTGGATGGTATTGAGATTTCATAGTTGTGCATTCCCGATATACCTGGTAAACCTGAAGCGTTGGGACGTAGTTTTGTTACGAATACCAAATTTTGGGAACCATCGTAATAATTTTTATTGCCAGTGCCACCATACTCCTATAATATTCCATTTATGAAATTTGCATTTACCACATCTGCATGATTACCTGCATGATTGGTCATGTCGGTACTGTGTTTGCAATTGCAGCGTATCTTTATCTTGCATCCACAAATGTCATGATCCTGATACTTATAACTGCGATGAAAGATACACTAATACAAAACAATAGTAGTTTTAATTTGCTTTATTATCGCTTTACGATATCCTTATAGGCAGTTAATTCCATTATAGTTTACTTCACCAACCAAGTACAACCCTTATATCAAATTCAACAAATGTGGGCTCGTGGTCTAGCCGGTTATGACGTCGCCTTCACACGGCGGAGGTCCTGAGTTCGAATCTCAGCGGGCCCATTGTTTTGATCTTTTTTTATGTGATACAAAAACCAACATAACCGCCGCAGGCGGCGTATCCCGCCATTTCCAAAAAATATTAATATTTACCACCAATATTACACTAATATTATGACCCTCCTATCCAAAAATGAACTCTCCTCCCTGATCGCAGGAACCCCCCCGCTCGTTGAAAACATGATCGACCCCGACCTCCAGACACAACCAAACGGTGTCGAAATGACACTCAAACAAGTGGAAAGACTCACAGGTGCCGGAACAGTAGATTACGACAACTCCAAACGTGTAATCCCAGGCAGCGAAGTCATCAAATTCGACAACGAAGGATGGGTGACACTCCCACAGGGTTCCTACAAGATACTCTTAAACGAGATCGTGAACATTCCTAAAGACCTGGCGGCCATCGCAAAACCAAGGTCAAGCCTGCTTCGGTGCGGTGCGACCCTTGAAACAGCAGTCTGGGATGCAGGATACCGCGGGCGCAGTGAGTGTATGCTTGTTGTGCACAATCCAGCAGGATTTACGGTCGAGAAGGATGCTCGTGTGATGCAGTTGCTATTCTATCACCTCAACACAGAGGTCGCAAAAGGATATTCAGGCAGGTACCAAAACGAGAATATTTGAAAACAGTTGTGTCAAATCGGTCGGAAAATTATTAATATTATTCATATAAACACTACCATAGTTATAATTGGTGAATAAAATGGAAAAATACACACTTCCGGTGCTTGTCGAAAAGGATGATGATGGATATTTTGCATCTTGTCCAGCCTTACAAGGCTGTTATTCGCAAGGTGAAACGTATGAAGAAGTTCTTGAAAACATAAAAGATGCAATCAAATTGCATCTTGAAGATATCGAAGAAAGTGGGGGAATCGTTGAACATATCAACAATTTTAGTCTTGCTGCAGTAGAGGTTACTGCATGAACAGTAAACTTCCAAGAGTTGACGCAAAGCATCTGATCAAAGTTGTTGAAAAACTTGGATTTGAATTAGTGCGACAATCAGGAAGTCACATAATATACAAAAATGCCAAAGGTCAGAGACTAACAATACCATATCATACCGGAAAAATTTTACATCCAAAAATTGTAAGATCTGCGTTAAAGGACATGAATATTGATATAGAGGAGTTTAAAAAACTACTCTGAAATGTTTTTAACACGTCGAATAAAACCAAATTTATCACCCCCTATAACAACTCTGCGCCCTCAGCGTGCTCTGCGGTTAAAAACGATCCAGACCAAAAAACTATCTAACATCAAATCCTATACAAACCACATGAGCGAAATAGGCAAATCGGTCAGGATGGAGCGGATATTCGACCGCGGTACAGGCAACACAATAATAGTCCCGATGGACCACGGCGTTGGAGCCGGTCCGATCAAAGGACTAATCAACCTACCCGAAGCCGTCAACAAAGTTGCACAAGGCGGTGCAAACGCAGTGCTCGGACACATGGGACTGCCAAAACACGGACATCGCGGCTATGGACATGATATCGGACTGATCATCCACTTATCAGCATCAACATCTCTCGGGCCGGACCAAAACCACAAAGTGCTTGTAACAACCGTTGAAGAAGCGATAAAGGTCGGTGCAGATGCAGTGTCAGTACACATCAATGTTGGTGCAGAGGATGAATCTGAAATGCTCCAGGATCTTGGATTCGTTGCAGAGCGGTGCGATGAATGGGGGATGCCACTTCTGGCAATGATGTATCCAAGAGGACGGAAAGTAGATTCAGAGCACAATGTAGAATATGTCAAACATGCAGCACGCATAGGTGCAGAACTTGGCGCAGACATTGTCAAAACGAACTACACAGGTGACATCGATACGTTCAAAGAAGTGGTCAATGGCTGCCCTGTGCCTATTGTAATTGCCGGTGGGCCACAAATGAACACAGAGCAGGAACTCCTTGAAATGATATATGATTCACTTGCCGCAGGAGGTAAAGGTGTTTCGATCGGCAGGAACGTATTCCAATCTGATGACCCTGCTGCACTTGTTTCAAGGATCTCGAAGATCGTGCACGGCGGAATGACAGCCGAAGAAGCGATGCAAGATCGATCTTAAGGTTAAAGTTAAAGTTAAAGTTAAAGTTAAGAAAATCGAAATTAATAATCAATTTCAAATGTGTGGGAGACTAAAGATCAAATATCCCGCACATCTCTTTTAGGTCTTCACTTCTTTCTTTTGACAAACGTTCTAAAACAATCTGAAGCAATATTCCAATATGTGATTTTTGCACGCAGTTAAGACATTCCATCCCATCGAATATCAGACCAACAATATATTCCAGTTCCTGCTCCGTAAGTCTGGAGAGCCGTTCTTTAAAATCATCGTCCGAACTTGAATACCTGTTTGAAACGGGTGGTAAGATAGAACGATATGCAGGATGAGAAGAAGAACATGAATCGTCTGTCAATTCAGGAACAAGCTTGTGCATGATCTGCAGGTCAGTGTCAGATAATTTTCTTGCCATACATACTAACCTGAATTTCATTATTGATAAATGTTGCAGATACTAAAATTCAAGATTTAATTATTTGAAAAAAAAGAATTCCAACAACAAATAGATAGAAAGATTGGGGGGTAATTGAATGAAGCAAGACATTGTGTTGGAATGACATAAAAAATCTTATAGGTGGTACGATATGATTTTTTTGTTTTGTTTTTTATCTTGCTTCCAATACCCATATGTGGGCACATGTAGATATATTTTATGTCCACACTTTTGATACATTGTGACCACATGACATCTGACATGATAGAACATATAAAACAAAAAACATTGAAATATCTCGACACAATTAAATGTAATGGAAATATCGATGATGTATCACTACTTTATAACCAATTATTCAACTTATGAGGCTTCATCATGGACAAATATGAGAAAGTTATTGAACTGGCAAAACGGCGCGGTTTTTTATGGAACTCCTTTGAACTATACGGCGGCGCAGCAGGTTTTTATGACTACGGACCACTTGGCAGCACCCTTAAACGACGGATCGAACAGATATGGCGCGATTTGTACGTCATCCATGAAGGATTCATGGAGATCGAGACCCCGACAATCGGTATCGAAGATGTTTTTGTGGCATCCGGTCATGTTGGCGGTTTTTCCGACCCTCTCTGCGAATGCAAAAAATGTGGCGAAGCATTCAGGGCAGACCATCTCGTGGATAATATCGTAGAAGTTGCAGATGCACTGAGCAACACCGAACTGGACACGATCATCAAGAACAACGATATCAAATGCCCCGAATGCGGCGGAGATCTTGGTGACGCATATGAGTTCAACTTGATGTTCCAAACCGCAATCGGACCCGGCGGAGGGCGACCGGGCTACATGCGCCCCGAAACCGCACAGGGAATGTTCATCAATTTCCAGAGACTCTTAAAATTCTACCGCGATAAACTCCCATTCGGAGCAACCCAGATCGGAAAATCATACCGCAACGAGATCTCACCCCGCCAGGGTGTTATCAGGCTAAGGGAATTCACGCAGGCAGAGGCAGAGATATTCATTGACCCGCGCGATAAGACACACCCAAATATCAAGCGATTCGCAGACACAACCCTGAACCTATACTCCCAGGAAGGACAGAAAAGTGGCACTGTTGAACAGATCACTATTGGCGATGCACTCGAACAGGGGATCATTGCCCATGAATTTCTGGCATACCATGTCGCACTTACAAACCATTTCCTCCAGCGTGTCGGCATTTCTTCAGAACACTTGAGATTCAGGCAGCATAAGAAAGACGAAATGGCGCACTATGCCATCGACTGCTGGGATGCAGAGATCGAGACAGACAGGTTCGGATGGATCGAGGTCATTGGTATTGCAGACAGGACTGACTTTGACCTTAATGCACATGCAAAGACGAGCAAAACAGAACTTTCCGTATACATCGAGTATGATGAACCAAAGATGGTCACAAGTTTTGTAGTGAAACCTAATATGGGCAAACTCGGACCCATCTTCAAAGGAAAGGCAAAGGTAATCGCAGATGCTCTCAAAGCCATGACACAAAAAGAACTCGAACAGGATAAGATCACGGTTATAGTAGATGGCGAAGAGTTTATTGTATCATCAAACCTTGTAGAATTTGCAGAGGAGACTGTAAAGGTCAGCGGTGAAAACATTGTGCCACACGTAATCGAGCCATCTTTCGGTATTGACAGGATACTTTACTGCACAATGGAACATGCATTCAATGAAGAGATAGTCAAAGCACAAGAAGAAAATAGCAACGAACCTGAAGAAGAGAGCAGGGTCGTGTTCAAACTCAATAGTGAAGTCGCACCTGTCCAGGTTGCTGTTCTGCCACTTATTACAAAGAACGAATTAATAACTCCTGCAAAAGATATCGTTGCACTGATCCGTAATAGAGGACTTTTGGTGTCTTATGACGATTCCGGCACAATTGGCAGACGATACCGCAGAAATGACGAGATCGGTACGCCATATTCCATAACTATCGATTACGAATCACTTAACGATAAGGCAGTGACGATCCGTGACCGCGATTCCATGAGTCAGGTACGCACACCAATTGAAGACATAGAGAACGTGATCTATAGCCTTGTGTACGAGGGTAAAGAATTCAAGACTGCGGGTACGCTGGTTCAATAGATGAATTACATGTGTGGGTCATTTTGACACAATGTCAAACCACCGTAGGCAACAGATTTCACACATTGCGACAAAATATCACAATCGGATGAATTAACCTGAATTGTACAACAAATATAAAATATACTACAAAAAAATCCTCGATAATGTTCAGATTGATTCAGTGTGCATATTTTCATAAATAATATTTGCCAAATGAACGTTCATATCGTCAATATCATATCGTCAATATCATATCGTTCGCATCAGTGATACGGAAACGCGCCGCTTGCGGCGGTTGCATTGGTTTTAGTTTCAAACAATCAATCTTATTTACGCAGATATCTTACCACATCTATACAAATACGATGAATGGCAAAACCAAAACCCGAATACTTTCACCCCACTTGCCACAAGTTTAAAAGGTGTAAGGTCGTATTTGTGTGCGTAATAAAGATATACAATACACCATGACGAGCTACATCAAGCATTCGTTGATCAAACCGGATACTGTCGAGCAGAGGCTTTACCAGTTAAACCTTGCAGGCACTGCACTTTCAGCATCCAGTCTTGTAGTCCTCCCGACCGGACTTGGCAAGACAATAATTGCTCTTTTGGTCATCGCATCAAGACTTGAGAAGATAGGGGGCAAGGTGTTGATATTATCCCCTACAAAACCACTTGTTGAGCAGCATGCATCTTTTTTTAAAAAAGCCCTATTTCTGCCAGAAGAAGAGATACTGACATTTACAGGCAGCCTGCCCCCGGCAACACGTGAAGAGATGTGGAAAACAGGCAAGGTGATCGTGTCCACACCGCAGGTTATCGAAAACGACCTGCTTACAAAAAGGATCAACCTGAATGACGTATCACACATAACCTTTGACGAAGCACACAGGGCAGTTGGAAATTATGCATACACATACATTGCAGAAAAATATTTTGAACAGGCACAAAATCCACTCATTCTCGGAATAACTGCAAGTCCTGGCAGTAAAAATGAGAAAATAAATGAGGTGTGTGAGGCACTTCACGTACGATCAGTCGCTGTGAAAACTGAAACCGACAGTGATGTTGCGCCTTATGTTTATGAGAAGGAGATCGAGTGGAAACGTGTTAAACTCCCTGATGAACTAAAAGAACTGAAAAGTTTGCTGGAGAAGGTCCTGGATGACAGGTTCACCAAATTGTCTGAACTCGGGTTTAACGTGCAGAATCATAAAAACGCCTCTAAGCGTGACCTTCTGGCACTTCAAAAGCAACTGCAATCCCAACTGCGCGGCGATGGAAATCCTGCGGTGTATGGTGCAATATCTATACTTGCAGAGATACTCAAGGTCAACCATGCGGTGGAAGTGGTAGAGACACAGGGTATTGAGGCACTTTTAAAGTACATGGAGCGGCTTGACAATGAAGCATATTCAAAAAGCGGTAGCAAAGCATCCAAACGACTTGCTAATGACCTGTATATTCAACAGGTTTCACACAGAGTAAAGGAATGCGCCACAGAGCATCCCAAACTGGAGAAGGTGCGACAGATCGTCAAAGAAGAACTTGAAGGCAATCCAGACTCGCGCGTGATCGTGTTCACAAATTATCGCGACACTGCCGAGATTGTCACAAACGCATTATCAGAAATAGAAGGCGTGCATCCGATCAGGTTTGTGGGTCAAGCATCAAAATATAAGGACAAGGGATTGAACCAAAAGCAACAGGTTGAGATCATCGAGAAATTCAAGGACGGCGAATACAATACCCTTGTTGCCACATCGGTTGCAGAGGAGGGATTGGACATTCCGGCAACTGACCTTGTGCTGTTCTATGAACCTGTGCCTTCAGAGATCCGGAGCATACAGAGAAAAGGACGGACAGGCAGAAAACATAAAGGACGTGTTGTTGTACTTGTCACAAAAGACACGCGGGATGAAGCATACTACTGGAGCAGCAACCATAAAGAGCGCAGGATGCAGTCAAATATGCGACAAATGCAGGATGATATGAG
Organism: Methanosarcinaceae archaeon; assembly: GCA_023544565.1. Lineage (GTDB taxonomy): Archaea > Halobacteriota > Methanosarcinia > Methanosarcinales > Methanosarcinaceae > Methanovorans. Next base: position 16,498 of record JAMJFS010000013.1, on the reverse strand, counting down.
TGTGCGCAAGTCTGATTATGAAGATGATATTATGAAATCTGACATATCCGATAAAAAAGATCAGAAGAAACTCACTGAATTCGATTCCGAATCATTGACCATAATAGTTGACCAGCGCGAGATGAGGAGCACTGTTGCACGCACACTTGATAAATTGGGTGTTAATGTTGTGTTCAAAACACTTGAAGTTGGGGATTATGTATTAAGCGACAGGCTTGCAGTCGAACGCAAGAGCGTTGAAGATTTTGCAAGTTCACTTATCGACTCCCAGCGCAACATTTTCACTCAAGTTTCAAACCTTGCGCGCACCTATGACAAAACTGCGCTCATAATTGAAGGTGAAGGTTTGTTCACAGCCAGACAGCTTAATCCGAATGCGATACATGGAACACTTGCATCGCTTGCAATTGACTTTAGTGTGTCTATATTCTACACGCGCGATGCGGAAGATACAGCATCACTTCTCAAGGTTATCGCAAAACGAGAACAGATCGACAAAAAACGGGAAGTTAGCGCACACGGTAAAAAATCATCACGCCTGCTCTCAGAACAACAGGAATATGTAGTGTCTGCGATCTCGGAGATAGGACCAAAAGCTGCACGCAGCCTGCTAAAGCATTTCGGTTCAGTGGAAGCAGTCATGAAAGCCGACTACGAGGAACTACTAAATGTTAAACTTATTGGACCAAAGACCGCAGCCCGCATCAGAGAAGTTGTAGAAAGTGAGTATAAGGCATGATCCACACAAAAACAGTTATGCGAGGTTCTTTAATTGTTCAATAACATCAAGTCCACGTTCAATGAAATCCAGCTGTTCAGAAATACGGCGTGGATCTGTTTCATCCTGCATGGAATTAGCAATATCAGTTATCTTTTTTAATATGAGTTCTTCAAGTGGCAACATCACACCACTGGATACAACAGCCTTTGGAGCGCTTATTTTTTGAGATTCATGTCTTGGCTGTGGTGCCGATGTCGAAGCAGAGATTGTAGAAGTCATAGGAACTTCCGCTGACTGCCCCTCTTCCCTCACATTACACACCGGGCATATCACATTACCATGATAGCGAAACTTTGGTGAACCGCAGGTGTTGCAGTGTTCTGCAAGCATTGTTCCGCCAAGTTCGAGCATTTTTGAGATCTTTCTTACCTGTTCGTCATCAGAATTCATGATTATCCTCTTTATTAAAGTGATAGACTTATATGAATGAAAGTCTTTTTATAACATACAATTACTTAAAGATGCCTTAAGTAATACTCGTTTTACAATTTCACTTTATATTAATCCTAAGGTGATTCAAATGTCAGTAAATCCTCAAGAAGTTATCAAGCAATCCATGCAAGTCTTAGACCACATCGCAAACGACAACTCAGTGCCAAGAAATATACGACGCTCTGCAAATGAAATTCTGGCTACACTTCGAAAGGAAGATGAACCATTGTTTATGCGCACATCGTCCTGTATATCCATCCTTGAAGATATCAGCAATGATCCGAATATTCCACTCCATACAAGAACACTTATCTGGAATGTTGCAAGCCAACTTGAAACAATCCCTGTGGATGAGTGATATTTAAATTTCGGAGTGTTTTCACTCCGATTCAGGACATTCCCGCACAATGTGGATATTGGAAAATGTAATATAGTGTTTTAAACCGGCATGTTCCCCATCGATCGGAACAAACTTGACAAAACCATCTTCGATTTTGATGTCTTCCACGATTGAAATCCAGGTATCATGTGACCTATTTCCGTCATCATCCACATACCCTTTTGATTCTATTATATATTTACGAGCCATATTTCATCACAATTCCATATAAAGATAGCAATCCATATAAAAGATTGTGAATGATACACACTTGTTATGATTAATGAAATTGCAGCAGATATACAGCGAAATTTTGAAGCAAAAGATAAAGCACGTGAATCCGGCTTGAGCCTGTCGCGCGAGGTAGTCCGCACCTGTGGCACGGCAATACGCCACATCCACAGAGGAGATATTGACAAGGCTGCAATGTTACTCGAAGATGCACGAGATACTCTTAAAGATATCGAGTTGCAACTTGCAGACCATCCTGATATATATTTCAGCGGGTTCGTAGAACATGCCCAGCAAGAATTTGTAGAATGTGCCATCCTACATCAACTGTTGACCAAAGAGAAAGATAGCGCTATTGATAACAATAGCAATAGCGATACCCTGCCCTCGCCACAAGAACTTGGTGTTACATATGCAGCATACCTTAATGGTCTTGGGGATGTGGTAGGAGAACTTCGACGACACATACTTGATCTTATCAGACAAGACATGCCGCAGGAAGGAGACCGGTTTTTAGACATCATGGATGATATATATTCAACACTAATGATGTTCGATTATCCTGATGCCATCACACGCGGACTTCGGCGAAAGAGCGATGTAGCAAGGTCTTTGATCGAACGGACACGCGGTGACCTGACCAATGCGATACGACAGCAGAAACTTGAACAAAGCATGAAAGAATTCGAATCACGATTTGAATGACGGACACAAAAATATAAAAATATCATACAAACTTGACAATTACCTTATAACAATTACAAACAATGGGGACTTACGATGAAATTTGATCCTGAAGAAATAAAAAAAGCGGCAAAAATGAATTTTGATGCTGCATGGAATATGGGGACCGACCTGATACACAAATCAACCCTGGATGAACAATACCCCCGCACATCTATTGCTTTTGGAAAAGCACATCCTGTGTATGATACGATCGCAAAGATGCGGGAAGCATATCTGCGCATGGGATTTGAAGAGATGATGAATCCTCTTATCGTGGACGAGCGAGAGGTACACAAGCAGTTCGGACACGAGGCTCTTGCAGTGCTTGACAGGTGTTTCTATCTGGCAGGATTGCCGCGCCCGAATGTAGGGATATCGGACGAGCGTACTGATCAGATCAAGGCAATACTTGGCGATATTGGTGACGAAGGTATTGATGTCATCCGCAAGATATTACATTCATACAAAAAGGGTGAAGTCGAAGGCGACGATCTTGTTCCTGAGATCGCAGGAAAACTGGAAGTCTCCGATTCTCTGATCGTTGAGATGATCGATCAGGTTTTTCCTGAGTTCAAGGAACTTGTGGCACAATCATCAGGCAAGACCCTTCGAAGCCACATGACATCAGGGTGGTTCATCTCGCTTGAGTCTGTGCTTGAACGCAATAATCCACCGTTCCGATTCTTCTCTATCGACCGCTGTTTCAGGAGAGAACAGCAGGAAGATGCTTCAAGGCTTATGACTTATTATTCCGCATCCTGTGTGATAATGGATGAAAATGTTACAGTCGATCATGGAAAGGCTGTAGCACAGGGACTACTATCCCAATTCGGATTTGAAAAGTTCCAGTTCAGACCTGATGAGAAACGCAGCAAATACTATGTTCCTGACACTCAGATCGAAGTATTCGCATTCCACCCAAAACTTGTTGGCTCGAAAACAAAATACTCTGATGGCTGGATAGAGGTCGCAACATTTGGCATCTATTCCCCCACAGCGCTCGCGCAGTACAACATACCATATCCTGTGATGAACCTCGGACTCGGGGTTGAACGGCTTGCTATGATACTCCACGATGCTACAGATGTACGTGCACTCACATATCCGCAGATCGCGCAATACTCGGAATGGAAAATGAAGGACAATGAACTTGCAAAGATGGTGTTTATCGATAAAAGACCAATAACATCTGAAGGACAGGAGATCGCAGAGGCAATCGTGAAGCAGTGTGAACTGCACAGTTCCGAGCCAAGCCCATGTGAATTTGCGGCATGGGAAGGAAATATCGGCGACAAGTCTGTGAAAGTTGCAGTCATCGAGCCGGAAGAGGATACTAAACTGTGTGGCCCTGCTACCTTTAACGAGGTTCTGGCATTCGAGAGTGATATACTTGGATTGCCAAACCAGAAGAAATGGCAAAAGGCATTTGACAATGATTCTGCGCGCACCGGTATCCGATTCATAGACGCATTTGCAGCGCAGGCAGCGTTTGAGATCGAAGAAGCGGTCGCAAGCGGTGAATCCGAATGGGAGACGCGGGCACGGATCATCAAAGTCCCGTCCGAGATCAATATTAAACTTGAGCCTCTTGCCCAGAGATTCATCACAAGTAACAATAAGAAGATCGATATTCGCGGACCTGTGTTCACTACGGTTAGGGCAGAGATCGGATGAATGAGTTCCAGAACATTACAAGCCTGATGGATATAGGCGAACCGGTATGCGTGACCTTTGATGAGCACGCGGACGGTGAGCCATCCGACCTGCTGTACTGCGAGATGATACAAAAAGCGCGGCATGGCGAGAGTTTTTCCGTGTCGGCGCAAGGCTGTCCTGTCGGAGCATATGTTCTTAGTACATCCTATGGTGCCCCGCATGACTATTACTTAAAATCCGGCAGGTATGTTGACATGCATGCGGCGCGATGCGCGTCTGAGTCACTTCCAAGAGTTGTGAAAACGTATCGATCGATAAGGATCGAAACGCTGTCAAAGAATAGCGGAACATTCGATGTGCTTATCCTATACCTGACACCTGAAAAAGCCATGCGCATCGTGCAAGCACATTCATACACAAGCGGCGCACGGGTCGTTATAGATACACTCGGTGCGGCATCGGTGTGCGGAGACTGTACGGCACTGGCTCTTGATAAAGGGATGGGATTATCCTTTGGATGCAAGGGGTCGCGCAAGCATAGTGGGTATTCGGATGATGAAGTGCCGCTCGGAATTGCAACGGAATTTATCGAAAATATAGAAAAGGGATTGAAAGAAATCCCCCAAACATGGGATTAATTTTCATTACAAAAAAATAAGATGAAATTTACCGTGCTTCATACTGCGATGTTTTATCGACAATGACGCGCATAACTTCTCCGACCTCATTGCACAAAACCTTGGTTATACGCGTAATATGCCTGGGCTCCAACTGGATCCTTGCCATTGTCATCTCTCGTTCCTCATAGAACACCTCATTACTTTGAAGAATACTGTGTGTCGATATCTGATGCTTCAACACCCTTGCAAGAACACCCACCGTACCGCCGGTAACATCCTGCGCACTTGCATGTGTAATAAATACATAATCACCTGCATTGACCTTTAGTACAGCAAAGAAATTTTGTGGGCTTCTTATCTCAATTGTCCGCAAAACATGATTTTTGAGTTCTTTCATTACATTATCAGATATTCCGGTTAATGCAACACATTCCATAATATCACCTTTTTTTACACCATATATTTTATAAATGTGTGGTGTGAGTTAACGCAAACAAAGTGAGCGTTTTCTCGCACTATTACCCATACATTGGGAACTCTTTCCTTGGCGTCACCGATTGCTCTGTTGTCCTGACATCCTCGGCAAGTTTTTGCATCTCAACCTCTATTTGTTCTGCCTGCTCGATAAGGCTATCCGTATCAATTGAAAGTCCATATAACAAATTCAAAACTTCAATGACCACGACTGCTGCCCTTGGATCTGGATTCTGGCTCTGTGTAGCGCCAAGAAGACTTATTCCAGGGATCTCATTTACAAGACACTCGCCCATGACGCTACCAGAGATACCTGATATCGTACCCATCTGGAAAAGCTCTACCTTGTCCCTGATCTTATCAAGCATTATAGTATCCGTTGCCGCACCAAATACCTTACGCTCTTCGCCCATTGTCGCAATTCCGGCAATGGAAACGATCTCTTTGACGTTTATGGATTTCGCCCACTCGACAAGAGCCTTGCTTACATCATAAGAAACAGAAGGATTAATAGGTATATCGGATACCACAATTACCAAATTATGTTCTACACTCTCATATATCCTGACAGGCATGTTTATGAGACCTTCATACAATACCGCGATCGGAGGAAAATATCTTGAATCTATCGACCCGACATAAGTCATATCCAACTCATCGATCATCTGCTGGCTTGCAATATTTCCAACAAGACCTATCCCCGGGAAACCCTCTATAAGCACCGGATTTTTTGATTGAATCACTTTTGTGACTATCTTAACGTCACTATCATCATAATCTGTATTTGACAAATTACCACCTTATGCACAATTTTATTATCTCTTACTTTATTAAATGATAATAAAATTCTTATAGATAAGTACATCGATTCATCATGAACAACATGTAAAAATGAAAGAATATATAGATGTAAATCCAATCAAATATACTAAACATAAATGCAATACAAGAGGATTTAACATGGAAAGATCAATCATATATTTTGACGATGTCGGCAAACAGAATACCGACGAACTTGTCAGTGCAACAGTGAAGCGTGCAGAAGAACTTGGAATTAAACACGTAGTTGTTGCCAGCACAGGTGGCGCTACTGCGATCAAGATGGCGCAGGCACTCAAAGGTAAGGATGTAAAGGTAATATCCGTGACCCATCAATACGGGCTGCGTGAAGGCGGTAAATGGGAAATGGACGGTGCGAATCTCAAGACGCTGGGAGATCTGGGCGCAGTTGTTACAACGCAATCGCACATGTTCTCAGGCGTGGAGCGCGCGATCTCAAAAAGACTTGGTGGTGCCAGCCGTATCGATGTCATCTCTGATACCCTGCGCTCAGTCTTTGGCAAAGGATTCAAGGTTGCACTTGAAGTCGCAATGATGGCAGCAGATTCGGGACATATCCCAGTTTCAAGTGATACAGAGATCATCGCGATCGGTGGCACAAGGCAGGGTGCAGATGTTTCACTTGTGGTACGACCTGCACATTCCCATGAATTTTTCAACATGCAGGTGCGTGAAATAATTGCCATGCCGCGCGCGAAGGAAGATTAAGTATCAAGTCGCGAAAAATATATGACCACAGAGTAACAATCTCTATTTACTAACAAAGGGAGTGGGTAAATGAAAGGCATACAAATATCTGCAGATTCTACAGGATCAGACATTGAACCATTAGTGAAAGCAATCCACGAATTAACCGGATTACCGACCACTGCGCGCAGTTTAAATAAAATGGGCATCCGCATGGAAAAAAAGAAAGTGCTGAATGCTGAATACACAGGTCCTGTACTAGAAGAAGTGTTGCGTACCAATAAGACCACACGTCGCGTACCGAATGAAGGCGCATACAAAGGCACGCCGGTTGTAGTATCCCCTATCAGGAACGAAGATGGAGAAGTTGTTTGCGTAATTGGTTTAGTCGATATTGTTGGCGCCATAGATATCTCAAGCACATTCAGTGAATACCCCCGAGTCATCGCAGAAGTCGAGGCTGCTAAAAAGCGAAATCGGTGATTATCCAAAATCATTATATGCAATTGTAATTAGTTACAGTTAATGAAAATTGATCTCAGAGAAACCATTCATCTTGTTGCATCACTTGTAGTGCTGACGGTCGCATTTGCATATCCGTCAACCGACTCGACCTTTTTAGCCATAATTGCACTTACTGTTGGCAGTGGTTTCATATTACATGAACTCGGGCACAAGTTCACAGCCCAGCGTTATGGCTATACTGCAATATATGAAGCGAGCCCAATGGGGCTATTGCTTGCTATTTTTCTGAAATTGGTGACAGGAGTTGTGTTCGCAGCACCGGGCGCGGTCATGATACGAAAACGCCAGTCGTATTATAGTACAGACGATGAAAGATATTATGACATACTCACACAATCAAGGGAAACGTGGAAGATCGCACTGGCAGGTCCACTGGTCAATGTGGCGCTTGCGGTTGTATTTATTGCAATGTTAATATTATTCAGCTCAGACTCAGGGCTTATGAAAAATATGGGTTTTTACGGCGCATACGTAAACATTTTTCTTGCAGGATTCAATATGATCCCATTTGGGCCGCTTGACGGCGCCAAGGTCTTTAAACACAATCCTATAATATGGGGATTTGTAGGGCTGCCTCTGGTGTTGATGTTCCTGATCCTATCAGGATTCCTCTGACATTATTTCGGATGTGTCCTGGTCATCATCCACCCTGTCGTCAATTGCATCATCAACGTGTTCCTGCGCCTCGGTGGCATAACTCTTATTAGTAGCAGATTCCAGAAACAATGCAGATTTTAAAAAATATGCAGTAAGAATCACAATGAATATGAAAACAAGTGCGCCAATCCCAAAAGCAACCAATACATTCATAGATTCGTTGTGAAGAAAATTGAAAAAGAAGTGCCCAGATGGGGCACTTTACTGTGGTTTTTCGTACAATTTAGTCTTTCTTACAATATTGCCTTTCTTTGAGTGACCCAGTCTGAAGACCGTATCATTGGATTTCTCGATCTCTCTTGCATCGATTGCAAGTTGTGCTGCTGCGCGCATCATCTCATGACCTGTTGCAGTTGTAAGTGTTACCTGCTCGATGTCTTTCATCATGAAGCATGCAGGGAAGTTGATCTGTGCAACCTTGTCAGCCATATGCAATGCAGCAAGTGCTTTTGCTTTTGCGTATGGGTTTGAGAATCCTGCACTCTCAATACATTTCTCAGGTTTTGCGAGAATGTGTGGAAGTTCGAGATCCTTGCCGGATTTACCCGCATCAACCTGTGCACCCACATCATCCAATGCTTCCTGAATAAGTCTTACAACACCACATGTTGAAAGAACTTTCATTGCATCAGAGTTGAATGAAGCCATCTCAACAGGGTCGAGGAACTCGGTCTTTGCACCAATCAGCGGATCAACAGTCATGATGATGTAACCAAAGCCTGCATCTTCGAGTGCCTGGCGGCCATCCTTCTTTGTAGGTCCATCAGAAATGACGATACATGGCACATCTTTATACAGTTCTCGTGCAGCGGTTGGTCCCGGTGCACTTGAATTTGGACTGATCATGACATAGAAGTCAGCATCCCATTTCTTGAGGTGTTCTGTTTGTGCAGCTTCATCTTTACCCATCTTTGGACCAGTTCCAAAAACACGGATCTCGATACCTTCTCTTGCTGCAATCTCATCCTGAATCAAGTCAATAACCTGACTCATCCCTAAATTTCCCAATTTTATAAATCCTATTTTAGCCATTTTGGATCACATAATAAGATTACCAGTGTTGCTTATATTATTTTTGGAATTGATCCGCCATGAATTACTATAAAATATGTGCTTTTTATAGACCAAAACAGCCATCCGGTCCGAAAGGGTTAAAAGTGATGGGATTTATTTCAATCCAGTCCTAATACAGTAAATGCTATTTCATTATTAGGAGTACCAAAAATTAGGTTTGATTGCGTGAACTGTACCAGTAACTATTCTAAATCCGGATTTGCAAAGGTAATTGTTTTTGATATGGACAGCACACTTATTGATGCTGAAACCATCGATGAACTTGCAGGAGCTGCCGGTGTTGCGGAAAAGGTTGCTGAGATTACAAATCTTGCCATGAACGGTAAATTAGACTATGGCCAGGCACTTTCAGAGAGAGTGAACTTTTTTAAAGGTCTGCCTTTTAAGGAGGCACAAGAAGCCGTAGATAAAATGCCACTAATGCCGGGTGCAAAAGAACTGGTCAAATACGTGAAAGATGCCGGATATAAGACTGCAATGGTCTCTGGCGGATTTACGATATCTACTGACCGTATTGGTAAACTCCTTGGAATGGATTATGTGTTTTCAAATGAACTTATAGTCAATGGCGGACATTTAACAGGTGAGGTCACAGGTCCCCTTACAAAACAAAACTCGAAAGAGCATGTTTTTGAGGAGATTGCCCGACAAAATGGAGTGAGACCTGATGAGTGTGTCGTTATTGGCGATGGTGCTAATGATATATGTATTTTCGAAAAAGCAGGATACTCAATTGCATTCAATTCAAAAGAGATCCTGCGCGAATATGCAGATGTTGTCATTACACAAAAAAATCTTAAGGCGGTGATTCCAGTAATCCAGGCATTGGATTAAAGGAATAATTGCCAACGTATCGTGCAATGGTAAATTTCTGCTCTAGCAAAAATTTACTTTGGTTATGCAAGGTTACAACTTGTATATGACTGGAAATGCATGAAATACCAGCTTTTTTGCTGGAACGGGAGGACATAAAGAAAATGTTGAAAGAACTAAATGACAAAAAGACAACCCTGAGAGAACAGTCCGAAGAGAGTAAGAACAAACGTAATGACCTTAATGCACAGGCAAGTATCCTGGCAACTAAACGTAATGATCTTAACAAGCGTACAAAGGATCTCATAAACGAAGCGCAGGAATTTAAGAAACTCAGAGACGAAAATAACGAAAAGGTCAAAGAGTGTAAAGCACAGCGCGACGAGATAAATTCCAGAGCTAATGCAATTTTTGCTAAGGCAGACGCTCTCCGAAAAGATAATAATCTTGGTGGACCGTCCATGAAGGACATTCGCAAAGACATTGACCGTCTGGAATTTTCACAGCAGACAGAAGTGATGACCACAAGCAAGGAACGTGAATTGGTCGGTAAGATCACTGAACTCCAGAAACTGTACAATTCCAAAAAAGCCGAGATCGATGATAACACTGAGCTTAAAACCGTTCTTGATGAAGCACAGGCTATTCGAGATGAAGCTTCTATTTTCCACACAACCCTGTCCGAATATGCACAAAAAGCACAGGAAAGTCATGACAAAATGATTTCCACTTTCAAGGAAGCAGACACGGTACGTGCAGAATCAGATGCAGCTCACAAGGAATTCGTAAAAGTGCAGGAAGAGGCAGATGAACATCACAAGAAATTCATTGCTGCACAAAAAGAGATACGTGACATCGATAAAGAAGTCCGTAAACTCAGAAAGAACGAGACTGACTCCAGAAAAGATGGTGTGCGAGAAGATGCTAAGAAGGATGCTGAAGATATCTTTGATAAATTCAAATCCGGTGAAAAACTGACTATGGAAAACCTTATGGCACTCCAAAGATCAGGGCTTCTCTAAACCACTTTAAGTATATCATATAGACGGGTGGTTTAACTACCACCCATAATAACTTTTTCTGCATTTTGTAACATATATGTTGCACATCTATTGCCAGATCCATCCATCTTACACATCAATATGCAATGTCCTAAACTCTACATCCCTCATCAGACATGAGTCTGCATTGTAAGCAGGATCTTTACGGATCTTTTTCCACACACTCTTGAGTGTGTCCCTGTGGATATTCCCAAATGAGATCGGAATGCACGCACATGGTAAAACATCACCCTGTGGAGTCACATGCAGCCATTTTCTACCCGCAAAACAGCCGGTTGTCTTCATAACGTGCGGAATTGAAAATACCCGCGGCCCATCCATAGCGTCGGCACGCGCTACAAAATCATCAAGTTTGCGATGGTCGTCAAATGATAGTATATCATTCTCATGATCGATCCACCGGCCAGTCGGAACGATCTCATAAAAGGAAAGTTCATGAACACCCATTTCACGCGCCAATGTGTAGAGATCATCCAGCTCATCGATATTACGCGGGGATATTACCACATATATATTAGCAAGCAATCCCGCATCCATTGAATTCTTAACCGCATTGATAGCATCTTTATAAACGCCGGCACGCCCCCTCATATGATCATGCCCTTCCTCGTTGGCACTGTCAAAACTAACACTCACCATATATAACCCCGATTCTTTCAAACTTCTAGCGCGTTGTGGCGTAAGTCCGACACCTGATGTGAACATCGCAGAAACTGCGCGGTTAGTGTCTACATGACGTATCAAATCTCCCAAACCACCATAAGCAAGCGGCTCCCCACCATCGAATATGATCAGGGTTGTGCCCATGTCAAGTGACTGGTCGATCACATTCTTTATTACTTCAGGAGATAGACGATCCTTGTTCTTTGTATCAGGTAGAGCACAGTGGATACAATTATTGGGGCACTCTTCAGTGATGGATATCGTCACCTGTTCCGGCACCATGCTGCCACGCAAACTCTTAATCTGATTTGCCACCGAGCGGCTGAATGCCGTACTGGGGATTGGGGGCATCCATGTTGAAAAGATTAGCCGGTCATCTTCCACTTTTGCAGGTTTTTTGCCCTCAAATATGTCAAGCATTCCCGACACCATTGGCTTCATGGGAGATGAGCCGATGCCTGAAGTTTTGATCCGGACACGACCATCCTTGATTATTGCATAGACCTTGAAAAAAGGGTTCTTGTAAAGATAATACTTCATTTTAATTACCACTATTATGTATTGTTGTAATCATACTAAAACTATGAATGCACATCATCTGTTCCGAAGCAGTGCACGATAGGACAACAATGATGCCGGATTCTTCTTCAGCATGAACATTCCAACCTGCATTGCCTGATCGAACGAACTGCCGTGTATAAATGAAAGGTCCTGCCCCTTGAATGTTTTCATCATGTTATCGATCTCATGATCATCCATCTTTCGAAGTGTTTCAAGTGCGATACGACCAAGATAATATTCTGTCCTGAATTCACTGTTCCACTGTTTTTTGTACTGGGAAAGTACTTTTGCAGATACATCCCCTTTTGCAACCGCATCGGCTGCCACGTCCCCGCATATCTGTCCGGCACGCATGCCATACCCGATACCGGACTGTCCTGCCGCACCGCCCGTAACCATGATACCGTCAGCAACGATCCGGTTTGGAATAGTTGCGATAGGATCTCCGCCAACATGTTTTTTCAGGATCTTTATATCATCAAGCCCTTTCATACGTTTGAACTTTTCAAGCCAACTGTCAAAGAATGAAGATACATCTATACCGTTTCTCCTGACATACACACCAAGTGTTGCATGATCACCGCCGCCCGGGGAATATGTGGATTTCCAGCCGGGTGCAATGCTTCCAAGATAATACTCGAACATGTCCGCATCTCCGACACCATCTGCCTCTATCTCGGCTTCCACTGCCCATGCTATATCATTTGGGTACCTGACAGTTTTTAGCCCTAACAATCCGGCAGTCTTTGAATTAATACCATCGGCAGCGATAACGATCTTTGATCTGAGCATTCCTTCGGATGTACTCACAGAGAACGTGTCGCCGGTCTTGAGCACATTATACGACTCAATACCTGTGCGAACGTCCACGCCTGCTTTTTCTACCTCTTTTACATAATGTTCGTCAAATTTTGTGCGGTCAAGAAAATATCCGGGGGTCTCAACAACAATCTCATCGCCGTGTGGTGCAACGATGTGCATGCCCTTGAGATTGTGTATTACATATTTCTGATTCACTTTTTCTCCTGCCTTGTCAAACATTCCCTTAAAGAATGTATTGGCAGGATGCGGAGGGTGACCTAACTTATCTTTGCTGTCGATAAGAATGACATTCGCACCTTTTTGGGATGCGTTTCTCGCTACCATGATACCGGCAGGAGAGGCACCTATCACAAGAATATCTGCATCCATAAACATGTCTCCTTATTACCATAAAAGTGAAACATAACCTGCAGATATAGTGGATAATACTACATCTACAATGAGTGAACCAAACATCACGCCCCTGTATCTGGAACCCTGTAGAAATAACCTGCCACCACGCTCAGGCAAGGGGTTCTTTATGAAATCAAATGACTTTGTGAGCATCCATGCACCTGCAAATATTGCACCTGCAAAGAAGATCAGACCAAGATGTGCCGTCCATCCGATGATGAGTGATGCTATGACACCTGCGATCCAGCAAAGTGTTACTAACTTCGATGTTGCCGGAATACCGAACGTGACAGGAAATGTTGGTGCACCTTTGGCACGGTCGCCTTCTACATCCCTTGCAACGCCGGATAATGTGAATCCCCAATCAGTGACACACATCATTATGCCCAAAAATATCGCGGGTACAGGAAGTATTACAGAATCGAGCCCTTCCTTTAGAATTCCTGCAGGATCAAAGGCTAACCATATTCCAATTGGAACAAGACCGTAAGCGATTCCCACAGGTACAAAACTCAAGAACGTCATTCTCTTTGCCACTACTGAATATATGCTGATGGTAGCGACCGCGATGATCAGTATCACAAAGGATTCAGGATTCAGATAAAGAGCAACAACCGAAGCGATTATTGCAAGAAAAAGTGAATATGAAAGTGCGTGTTTCTTTGATATTTTTGATGATGGCAAAGGACGATTCGGCAGATTGATCTCATCAATATCGATGTCACAGCAATCATTGAACACATACGAACTCGTAATCGCTGCATAACCACCCATCACTGCGATTATGAACGGGATAAGCGGTGGGAATGCACCTGCTAAAAGATATGATGCTAACAGCGCACTTGCTGCGGGAAGTGCCAGATCCATATCTGCTATCTCTGGCCTCAGCATTTCAAGATACGGGTTTTGAGGCTTTGATTCTGTTGTTGATACCAAATATATCACCTTAATAAAACTACTTTCTAATTTCCAATATTATATATTAGCCTTGTTATAAGTAACACGTTGCAAACCCGTTTTCAAACAACTATAATTATCAAAACGAGAAAATTCTCCCTTCGGTCGAATTGACTCGGACTATATGTTTATAAAACATATACTATCAAAAATTATAACAAAATGATTGCACGGTGAGTTTGCCGATTTTTAATGACCAAAACCATCACTCACCATTATAGATCACATTTGCAATTTTAGCCAGTTTCTCAAATAATGGATGTTCCAATCCATCTTTTCTTATAAAAGTGAACTCTGCACCCGGGTTAAGTTCAATCAAACGGATAGTGTTCTCAAGTGCACACCCAAGTGCTTCATAATCGGGAGTGGAAATAACTTCAGCGTTTAATGGATAAACTTCACCAAGTTCAACCGGATATGCGCCAAATGGTGGTTTGAATGTGAGCAGATTATCATATTCACTGTCCCTTTTTGTAGGGTTTGTGCGAATGATCGCAGTGCCCGTGATAGTTAACCTGTCCAGCCTGTTTGAGAAACGCAGGACTTCAGGACGATCTGCAGATTCGGGACCACAATAGAAGAATGTTGATTTTGATGCAGGGTCGCATTGTTCAAGCCAATCCGAGTATTTGTATGCCTGCTTTAATCCTTCCAGAAGATGCGGATGAGCGCGGCAGCGCAATTCAACGAGTTCTAGCAGGTTACCTTCTTTTATCGACTGTTTTACGAGCCGCATCTCTTGGAATGTTACATAAAGGTTATGCCGTGCAAGAAGTTCACTGCTGTTCTCTGCGCTTTTAAGTTCCTCTGCTGTATGACTTACACAGATTGGACACGAGCATGGCAAATAATGCAAGTCCTCGACATGATGTGTTCCATGAGAGGTCATATACCGACCGTCTTTTGCATATAATGCATAAGCTGCCGAGTCGAATAAGTCACAGCCGAGTGCGACTGCGAGCGCAAACATCATTGGATGTCCTGCACCGAACAGGTGTACAGGTGCAGTTGGATCAAGTCCTTTTTTGGCTGATGCGATTACATCTACAAGATCTGCATAGCGGTATGATTCCATCAGTGGTACGACTGCACCAAATGGATAGATGTCGAATTTGAGTTCCGAAAGTTCCCTTCCACATCTCTCCCGAAGATCAGTATATGTTGAACCTTGCACAGGTCCTGCGAGCAACATGCCGTCTTTGACAAGTTCTCGTGCCTTTGCCAGTCGCTCAATGGTTATTTCAAGTTCGGACTCTGCCCGGGATCTTGGTACATCAGGCGGGGTCGGAATGTCAAGTGGCACACCAATGTCTGTGCCGATCTTCTGCTGGAAGTCGATGATCTGTTCGTTGGTGACCTCGACCTCACCATATACGGATAACTGGAACGAACCCGAATCTGTCATTATTGGACCATCGAAATCAAGAAGCGAGTGCAATCCATCTTTCAATGCCTTCTCGCGCAGTTCATCCCTGCGATAAATGATATAAGAATTTGTTATGATGATCTCTGCACCAAAATCCCTCATTTCACTTGGTTTGATGATCTGGATATTAGGATTTATGACAGGCATGATGGTTGGTGTTTCCACTACACCGTGTGGTGTTGTGAGCCTACCGATGCGCCCTGCGGCGTCTTTTTGAAGTATTTCGAAATTTGATGACATCTGGAGGAATAGATAGGACTTGAGATATATCTAATCGACGCTCAGTCATAATTAAATGTTGATGCGCCTCGCGCGTTCCCGCTAAAATTAAGTGATCCACTTCATTGAACGGTGGAATAAAGTATACACTCTCATATAAAAATCTATTAAAAAAAGGTATAGTAAGAGTGAGCACAGCAGCGATCCATAGTTCCCGAGGACTCTCGTACCTCAGTACAATATAGAACGCTGGCAGACTTATCTTCTGTGTTCGGAAAGGGTACAGGAATTACCCTGCCGCTATGGCCGCCATACTCACACTTATAATCTGGATCTTTAAAGCCAAGGTCCGGATTCGAACCGGACTGGAATCGCTCTGCAGGCGATTGCGTAAGCCTCTCCGCCACCTTGGCATAAATGTCAAGCGAAGCAAAGTAATGACGCAATTGATATAAACCTTTACATCACGACAATTTAAATAAACTTGGAATGGAATCATAT
>JAMJFS010000012.1 GCA_023544565.1 Methanosarcinaceae archaeon | reverse complement strand
ATCTCACTCATAATGAAATTCAGAAAGAAATTTTCCTTTTGGTTTTAGATCTAAAGAACGATCGATGAATGTGTCTAATGTTTTTAGTGTTCTAAAAGTCCGAGTTGGATCAATTGTCATACTATCACCAGATAAACCGTGCGTCCAAGGTACTCTTTTGGACAATCAACTTTGGCGCTGTTTCCGAATTTTGTTACTTTGCGAACAAGAAATCCTTCGATACCTTCTATTTCTAGATGATTTTGTGGTTGTATCTCTACTTTTTTCATAGGATATCCTATGGATATCCCATATATTTAAAGATTACTATATTTAGTCGAGTATAATCAATTAGAGTTCAAAAATTCGGGGAAGGGAGGACAGAATAAACAAAATTTAGTAGTTCTTCGGAGATACTATTGAACGGGAGATTTTTAAAGAAGAAATAATTGAGAATTATATATAAAGTAGCATAATTTAAATTAACTATTTAATTGATCTAAATTTATTCAATTTATATTGATATCTGTATATGGAAAATTAATGAGGGACCCTATGATTTCGATTGGAATTTTAAAATTGATTAAAATTAACTAAAATCAATTAATTAACTAAAATCAATTAATTAACTAAAATCAATTAATCAATTAAAATTAATTAATCAATTAAAATCAATTAAAATAAACATTTTAATTAATTTATTAATAAAGTAAATAGAAATTATTATATATTATTAATTTATTACAATTAACATCATATTTTTTTAAAATTTTATTATAAAATATAATAAACATATTTTATTCATTCCAGTTGAAATTATAGGGTCTCTGTCATATATAAATATTCCAATTGAAATAAAGGGGTCTTAATATTTTTATTCCAATCGAACTAAATAATTATATATAAACAAATTATATATCAATAAAAAAGATGTTTATAGATAACGATTTTTTTTATTTATTTTATATTATTTAAAATTCCAGAAGAAACATAGGGGTTTTAACCATAACTATTAATAAGCTATACTTCCATTGCATCTATTGGAACTATTAAATACGAAAAAAATCTTCGCTGATATTCAGATTGACTCGAATTATATAATTTTATGAATTATATACTATTAAAAATAAAAAAAGATTAATTATATTAATATTTTTTTAATATTTAATATTGTAAAAATTTAATATAGGATTGGTGGAAAAGTGAAAAATAAATCGTTAGATGGATTATTTCAGGAATTACTTAATAATGAACCGATCTTTAAAAATAAAGAAGTTCTTAGACCATCTTATACTCCTGATTTTTTATTACATAGAGATGTTCAGGTTAATAATCTTGCTACAATATTGGTATCAGCACTTCGTGGAGATACACCATCAAATATTCTCATATATGGAAAAACGGGTACAGGTAAAACAGCAGCTACTCGTCATGTTGGAATAGAACTTGAAAAAAAAAGTGAAGCAATGAATGTTTCTTGTATTGTGTTATATATAAATTGTGAAGTTATCGATACGCAGTACAGATTATTAGCAAATCTTGCACGACAGTTTGGGGAAGATGTTCCTATGACTGGATGGCCAACTGATCAGGTTTTTTCAACATTTAAAGAATCAATTGATTCGAAAGAACAAGTTATTATTATTATTCTTGATGAGATAGATAAATTAGTTAAAAAAAGCGATGATGTTCTTTATAATCTTTCTCGCATCAATACCGATCTTAAAAGATCCAAAGTTAGTATGATCGGTGTATCCAATGATTTGAAATTTACAGAATTTCTTGATCCAAGAGTAAAAAGTTCTCTTGGTGAAGAAGAAATTATATTTCCTCCATATGATGCTGAACAGATCAGTGATATCCTGAAAGAAAGAGCTCAAATAGCATACAAAGATGGTGTTTTAGATGATATGGTTATTCCGCTTTGTGCAGCATTTGCGGCACAAGAACATGGTGATGCTAGAAGAGCACTTGATCTACTAAGAGTTTCAGGAGAGCTGGCAGAACGTGAGAATCAATCTAAAGTTGAAGAAAGACATGTAAAAAATGCTCAGGAAAAGATCGAGGTCGATCGTATTGTTGAGGTTGTGCGTACACTTCCGACCCAATCTAAATTAGTATTATACAGTATAATATATCTTCGAAATAAAGGATATAGAAATGTAACAACCGGTCAGGTGTATAATATTTATCTAAAATTCTGTAACAATATAGATGTAGATTTCTTGACACAGCGCAGGATCACAGATCTTATATCAGAATTGGATATGCTTGGAATTGTGAATGCAATTGTTGTGAGCAAAGGACGTTATGGCAGGACAAAGGAAATATCATTAAGTGTTTCTACTTCCAGTACACGCAATGTGCTTCTTGAAGATTATAGATTAAAACCACTTGAAAATTTTAATCCTTCAATAGTTTCCCAGATGCATCTATAAGATGCATTTGTCAAACTATTTTTATCAGAATCTTGGAAGCAATAGTCTTAGATACCCTACATAAGGTATCTTATATCGTGCAACCCCAATGATCCATTCCTTTTTAACAGGAATATGATAACTGATATCTCCTTGTTGATCAAAATGTGTATTAGTTAGAATGTTATCGCCTTTGGTAATGTATCCATTGTTTGGTGCCGGTGGTCCATCGGTCCACATCGGTTCTCCTTTTTCCACATAGTACATAGCTCTGTGGATGATCGGTGTCGTATCTGTTTTACCGTATGGACGATACAATATAACGTCCCCGCTTTTTTCAAATGATAAATAATCTCCATTATCGGGCTGGTTGGGAATTACCTTGGTTCGATCTATATTTTCAATAAAAATAATATCCCCGACATTCATGTGTGGTTCCATACTTCCTGATTCAACAGCTACCATAGGAGTCCACATCCCAAATGCAATTTGGGAAAAGGATACAAATATCAACACAGCTAATCCTACAGTAAGAATATCACGTGTTAGTGAGATCCAAAATTTGTCGCTATTTCTAAATGTATCAATTTTATCTTTTAGGCTCATTTTATTTTTCCTAACAATTGTATATATTATAATATGGTATCACATTATAATATGGTATCACATTATAATTATGAATAATACATCATAATATTAAATCATATTACCATGTAGTTATAATTTAGTTATGTATATTTATTGTTAATTATTGTGATTGCCAGTTGTAATGATGGGCCTATAACATTTATCATAAGATAACACAATAATAGTTGTTAGTATATAACCGAACATTATTAAAACTATTGGTGAAATGTTAGTGGATAATTGGTGAATATCAGGTACATACAAGGTATATTACAATGCAAAAAATCGATATTATAGCAATGTTTGCAGAAGAAGGCTATCAGGTGAGCCCTGATGCTGTGGAAGTAATATCTGCACATGATTCTCCGATTCAACTTGTCGGACATATACTTGCAACCATCGATGAATCTGTGTTCGTAGTTGAAGCCAAACATATAGATTTTGATAGTTTTAGTTTAAATACTGATCAAGAAAATTTACATTCAGATATTAATCTTAATCTTAGTCTTAATCCAAATTCAAGTTCCATCTCCAGTAGTCCAAATTTTGAAACCGTTTCCTCTGCATCAGAAATGCTTACCCATGCAGAATCACTACCATCATCTATACCATCTTTTCCTTTTTCTTCAACATCTCGATCGCTTAATGACTGTAAGTCTAAGTCTAAGTTTAATTCTAATTGCAGATATGCAGAGAGCCCTGTTGATATCATTTCAGACATAACGGATCAGTCAACATGTGTTGGCGAGTATATGGAATTTGTCCAGTATTTCAGGAACCGGTACAGTAAATTGAGTGAGATGATACGCGGCAGGGTAAGTGCAAGACCTATAGAGAGCCTTGTCAAGAACCGCAGAAAAGGCGGGGGAATGAGGCAGGAGCGGGGTGAGGGAGGTTATAATGAGATATCCATCATAGGAATGGTATCTGATATCAAAACCACAACCAATGGACATAAGATCCTTGAATTGGAGGACCCGACAGGATCGTTTTCGGTGCTTGTACGCATGGCAGATAAGGATCTGTTCGAAGAGGCGTCTTGTCTTGTGCTTGATGAAGTTGTGGGTGTTACAGGTGCGCTTACTAATGATGGAAATTTGATGATCGTAAAAAAGATAATCATGCCTGATCTCCCTGCAATGCCACATAGGAAGAGTACCACATCCGGAAAAGCGGTTTTTATATCGGATGTACATATCGGGAGTTCGACTTTTCTTAAGGATGCATGGCATCGTTTTATTGATTTTTTGAATGGGGACGTGGATAATGAGGATATGCGCAAGATATCCGGTGAAGTAAGGTATCTAGTGGTTGCAGGTGATCTTGTTGATGGTGTGGGCATATTCCCGGGTCAGGACAAGGAACTTGAGATATATGATGTGTATGACCAGTACAAAAAGGCGGTCGAGTACTTCGATCAAATACCGTCTCATATAAAGATAATAATAGGACCCGGCAATCATGACGCTGTACGGCAGGCAGAGCCGCAGCCAAGATTTCCGGACCACATAAGATCACATTTCAACTACAATGGTAATGGTGATAATGGTCGTAATGGTAACATTACTTTTGTGGGCAATCCCGCAATGGTTAATCTTGATGGCGTAAAGGTGCTTATGTATCATGGGCGTTCGATCGATGATCTTGTGGCAGCAATTCCGGGTGTGTCGTACCAAGACCCAACAACCGCAATGGTCGAGATGATGAAGCGCAGGCATCTTTCTCCAATATATGGGAGCAGGGTTTCCATTGCACCTGAAAAGCAAGACCATTTTGTGATAAATCAGATTCCCGATATTCTTCACTGCGGACATGTTCATACTGTGGGGATCAAAAACTACAAGAATGTACTTTTAATAAATTCAGGTACATGGCAGGCGCAAACTGATTTTCAAAAACGCGTGAATCTTATGCCAACACCTGCCTTGATTCCTGTTGTTGATCTGTCTAACATGAAAACGACGATGTTAAGTTTTAGTGATGATGATAATTGAGTAATAATAATAGTTGAACGATGATTTAAATACAATTTGATAATTTGAGAGTTACAATGTCCGGACAAGATGAAATAATTGATATAAAGGGTATAAAGGATACAATTGATATTCCCGATTTTAAAACCCTGCTTAAAAAGCAGGGCTATAGTCTTGCAGGCAACCATTCGGCAGTCAAGACATGTCTTTGGCTCGGTCGTTCGATGAAGGATGAAGGTTCATGCTACAAATCGCGGTTTTATGGTATCACGTCTCACCGTTGCATCCAGATGACACCAACGCTCTTGTGCAACCAGGGATGCCTGCATTGCTGGCGCCCCACGGAAGTTGATGTAAAATTGCCTACCGAATGGGATTCTCCAGTGGAAATAGTGGGGTCATGTATCGCTGCACAGCGAAAATTGATCTCAGGGTTTGGCGGTTCCGCACCAAGGGAGCGTTGGCTTGAAGGAAATGAGCCGAAACACGCGGCAATATCACTATCAGGCGAGCCTACTATGTACCCATATTTGCCTGAACTTGTTGAGGAATTCGGCAGACAGGGGATCAGTACTTTTGTTGTTACCAACGGCACAAATCCAGAGATGCTGAAAAAGATCAATCCAAGTCAGTTGTACATGAGCCTGGATGCACCGGATGAGAGTACCTACATCAAGGCGTGTTTACCCAGATCCCCGAATTTGTGGAACAGGATAAACGAGTCCCTGCATGTTCTCAAAGAAAAGGAAACGCGGACAGCCATCAGGATAACGGCTGTTAAGGGTTTGAATATGTTTAACCCGGCAGGATATGCGGAATTAATAAAAAAGGCAGAACCTGATTTTGTTGAGGTCAAAGCATACATGCATCTTGGGTTTTCAAGAGGGCGCCTGCTGCGTGAGGCTATGCCAAAGCATGATGAAGTGATGGCTTTCGCAAAGAATATCGCGCATCATCTTGGATACATGATTGCGGATGATGTTGAACTTAGCAGGGTTGTGCTTTTGTCGAAGGATGGAAAGGTTTCTGATATTTGAAAGAAGGGTAATGTAATAGACATGTGGCACTCATAATCTCACTCATAATCTCACTCATAATCTCACTCATAATCTCACTCATAATCTATATTTATATCAACATCTACTTAGGGTAATAAAAACCAAAAGTCATTCATATATCAAATTTCAATCTTAATCTTAACATTAATTCCAATCATGAGGAATTCACACAATGGTAGAACAATCGGCACATCAGAAATACGAATTTAAACGCAAACTTGAGGGACTCAGGGGTAAAAAAGGCAGGGGTACCGAACTTGTATCACTGTATATTCCGTATGATAAGCAGATATCGGATGTCACATCCCAGCTAAGGGATGAGCACGGTCAGGCTGCGAACATCAAGTCCAAACTGACCAAGACCAATGTGCAGGGAGCACTTGAGTCGTTGCTTTCAAGATTGCGATATCTTGAAAAAGTGCCTGAGAATGGTATTGTGTATTTTACAGGTGCGGTTGATGTTGGTGCGAATAAGACTAACATGGAAACAACTATGCTTGAGCCACCTGAGCCAATTCAGACTTACAAATATCACTGTGATTCGGTATTCTATCTTCAGCCTCTTGAGGATATGATGCGGGATAAGAAGACCTACGGTCTTTTGGTTCTCGATCGCAGAGAGGCAACTGTAGGGTTATTGACAGGGAAACATATTGAATCATTCCGTCACTTGACATCAAATGTACCTGGTAAGCAGCGAAAAGGTGGTCAGAGCGCACAAAGGTTCCAGCAGCTTCGGCTCATTGCAATACATGATTTTTACAAACGTATCGGGGATGCTGCAAGTGAAGTGTTCATGACAGTAGACCAAAAGGATTTTGAAGGCGTATTGATAGGCGGTCCTTCTCCTACAAAGGAGGAATTCGAGTCTGGTCATTTTTTCCATCATGAAATTGAGAAAAAGATCATAGGATTGTTTGATGCTGCATACACTGACGAATCAGGACTTTCCGAACTTGTGAATGTTGCAGGTGAAAGGCTGGCAGACATTGATCTTATGGTTGAGAAGAAGATCATGAAAAGGTTTTTTGCAGAATTGGTTTCAGATTCAGGAAAAGCTGCATACGGTGCAGAATCTGTAAAAGCGAATCTGGATGTTGGTGCTGTTGATGTATTGTTACTTTCTGAGGATCTTAGGGCTGAGAAAGAGATCATAAAATGCGAATCATGTGATTATGGGACCAGTATCACACGCGAGTATAGGGCTGGTCAGAAAATAGAACCTCCAGGCAATTGTCCTAAATGCGGTTCATCCCTGAGTGTTGTTGAGAAATTGGATGTGGTTGATGAATTATCCGACATGTGCGACCAGATGGGCACAGAGGTCGTGTTTATCTCGACCGACTTTGACGAGGGTGCACAGCTTATGAACGCTTTTGGTGGTATTGCTGCGATACTGCGGTATGGTACAGGGATTTAGTACAGGGATTTAGTACAGGTTTTAGCATAAATTTAGCACAGGTATTTAGTACAGGTTTTAGCATAAATTTAGCACAGGTATTTAACGATTCAAAAGGTGATCATTTTTGTTTTTACAATTCAAAGAGCAAGTTACGTCTATACTGGATAATGCGATCAGGTCGGCTGGTTTTGAAGTTGATGATATAGTTCTTGAACCATCCCCTCATGCAGATATTGCATCAAGGGTTGCTTTTGGTCTGGCATCAAAAGCGAAACAAAGTCCAAAGGATATTGCGGAAAAGATCGCTATGGCGGTAACAATACCGGATGGCTCGTATGTTGAGGCAATTACAACAATAGGCCCGTATCTCAATATTATGGCAAGCCGGAAATATGTTGATGAGACGGTTGTCAGGATAAGGAGTGAAAAGAAAGGTTTTGGCGGCGATTTTTGCACCGGCAGTATCTTGATCGAGCACACATCTGCAAACCCGAATGGTCCCCTGCATGTCGGACATATCCGCAATTCCGTTATAGGTGATACACTGACACGTATACTTAGGCACGCCGGATATGACGTTGAGGCGCAGTATTATGTTAATGACATGGGTCGTCAGATAGCTATTGTATCATGGGCATTGTCACAGTTTGAGTTTGATACCTCTAAAAAATCCGACCATGCGATCGCGGATGTGTACATCAAGGCAAATGCGGATCTTGTAGAACATCCTGAAAAGGTTGCAGAGATCGACAAACGTATGCAGCTTGTTGAGAACGGGGATGATGCTACGATCAAGAGTTTTGATGAAGCTGTATCTCTTGCAGTTTCCGGTATCAGGGAAACTCTTCTTCGAATGAATGTTATTCATGATAAGTTCGTCAATGAGTCCAATTTCATCCGTAACGGTGCGGTCTCAAGGATCGTGGAGGAGATCAAGGCGACAGGTCGTACCGAGATCGATAAGGGAGCGCTTGTTGTGGATCTTGCGGATTATGGTTTTGAAAAGACGCTTGTTATCCAGCGAACGGATGGCACTTCACTTTATACCACGCGTGACCTTGCATACCATGAGTGGAAAGGTGAGCAGGCAGACCGCATGATAGATGTTCTAGGAGCTGACCACAAACTGATATCGGGACAGCTCAAGGCAACCCTGAATGCGATGGGTAAGCCTGAGCCTGAGATCGTTATCTTTGAGTTCGTATCACTACCCGAAGGCTCGATGAGCACACGGCGCGGTAAGTTCATCACGTCTGATGATCTGTTCGACCAGATCGAGGAGCAGGCCTATCTGGAGGTTGAGAAGCGCCGTCCTGATATGTCGGATGAGTTCAAAAGAGAGGTTGCTAATGTTGTTGGTATGGGTGCTGTACGGTACGATATCGTTAAAGTGTCTCCTGAAAAATCCACGGTCTTCGACTGGAAAACCGCGCTTGATTTTGAGAAACAGGGTGCTCCTTTCATTCAGTATGCACATGCCCGCGCATGCAGTATCCTGAAAAAGGCAGAGGAAGACGGGATATGGAATTCTGAAACAGAGGTTGACCCTTCAGTTCTTGTCGAGGATACCGAGGTTGCTTTCATTAAGAAAATGGCCTTGTTCGACAGGGTTATAGACCAGTCTGCGCGTGAATTGAAACCTCATATCTTTGCTATATATGCAAGGGAACTTGCGGATGCATTTAACCAGTTCTACAGGTTCGTACCTGTGATAAGCGCCGAGGAAGATGAGTTGAGGATGAACAGGCTTGCGCTTGTGGACTGTGCGCGGACCGTGCTTGCCAATACTCTGGATACGCTCGGTATCGGGGCGCCGGAAGCGATGTGAGTGAGCCAACATCATAGTTAATCGTTATATATAAGCGATAATTATATATAATATAAAACGTTACTCAAGGGCTGTATACCAATTATGCAATCCAGATGTATAAAGAATAATATTTGGAAATCAAATAATTAGTGTGATATGCTTATCCCCTCAGGCATGGAGCACATTCAGGTTTCAAATATTGTAAATAACTAATCGATGGTACGATATGTTTACAAAAAATATTATTGTACATCTGGATGCACTTTTTTGTCCAAATCTAAGTTCTCTATAATTAAATCATGCATTTCCACATTAGTTAAACTTTATGACAATCATATTTGAAAGAACAGCATCAAAGTTCTGCGCGCGCGCCAAACCTATAAATCCCATCCCAGCCAACCAATAGACCATGACAGACATGATCTTCGATGACATTGGCAGTTATCCGCTACCTGATGGCGTGACAAAGGAATGGATCAACAAAGCCTTTTCATCACGCGTAGACGATGAAAAACTTTTCTCCATAATAAATGACAGTTTCCAGCAGAAGATCGATGTCGGAGTGCAGGTCCCCACATATCCGCAGTATCAGGATATGAATGCGCAGTTTTTGTCTATTATCAACAACCCCGACTGTGCCGAAGAGCCGTTCAAGGTCAAGGAAGACTGCGCGCGGATACTGGAACTTGAGGCTATCGAGACTGTGGCTGCAAAGTACAGGGAGGAGCATGGTGAGAAACTCGATGTCCGAATATGTGTTACAGGTCCGCTTGAGTTGTATCTCAAGGAATTTGGTGGCACAGATTATACTGATATCCTGAACCTTTTGGCTGGAAGCGTGGATAGTTTTGTCAAAAATTCCATCAAGTCGGCAAAGAACTTCAACATCAAGACCGTTTCTATTGATGAGCCGAGTATTGGCATCAATCCGCAGGTAATGTTCAATAACTCTGATCTGGTCACTGCACTTACAACTGCCTCACAGTCAGCAAGTAAACATGGCGCGGATGTTGAGATCCATTTGCATTCTCCCCTGCATTATAAACTCGCATGTGACACCCCAACTATCAGTGTTATCGGAGTGGAGTCAGCTGGGAATCCGTCATATCTTGACCTTATTGACAAGAAGGTATTGGAACATTCAGATTCGTTCCTGCGCATAGGGGTTGCACGCACGGATATTTTCAACCTCGCGGCCGTGCTCAATGAAAAGTACAATACCAATGTCTGGAAAGAACCTGCGCGTCTTCTGGAGATCGTTACAGACATGGAAACTCCTGAAGTTATAACAAAACGACTTGAGAAAACGTATTCCATATTTGGCGATTGTATTAAGTATGTCGGACCTGACTGTGGACTTGGTGCATGGCCATCTCAACAGATCGCTGCGCAGTTGCTTAACAATGTGGCGCGCGGGGTTACGGAATTTGAGAAACGATAACAAAAATAAAAAAAGATTTGGCGACCGGATCGGACGCCAGAATTTCTGATTCTCAAGGAACAGTTATACTATCAGATACTTCCAAGTTTGCAGTGGTGTTATAGGTCCAGTCGGTTAGCACAACGTTAGTTACCGTAAAAATAAACGTACCTTCAAGACTTCTAATATTATTCGATTGTACAGTAACCATTCCGTAAGCATCCGTTGTACCAATGTCGCTATCCGAAGTAGCGTCACTCCATAATCCACTTACTACGGCATTCGGGACAGGATTGTTATAGCTATCAAAGACAGTCACAGTTGCCAGAGCCCATGTAAACGTGTTTTTACCTGCTTTCTTGGTACCTAGTGTCATTGTTATATTGGCGATGTGCATATAAGAATCCCCTGCCGGTGGTGGCGTTGTATCTTTAACATCTACCGTTCTTACAACTTGTGTTGCCTCATTTCCAGATGAATCTGTAACATCATATGTGACTGTATATGTTCCAACAGTTGTGTTAATCACATTATTGACTGTAATAATTGAGCTTGTAATATCACCATCTTTGCTATCATTCGCCGTTGCGCCTGCATCAATATATATAGTGCCTACTTCAATGGTAACTGTGTTCGGTCCAATTAAGGTGATTACCGGTGCTGTTGTATCCGATATGGGTTGCGGACTCGTAAATTCAACTGCCGCTGCTGCGTTGATCAGTCCATATCCGTAATAATTATCCTTACCATCTGCTCCCAGATCTGTTGCTGTATCTTGCAGCCTCAGTCTTACTTCAGCAGGGTCCCATTGGTTATTGTTATTGGTATCATAGCCTATTGGCACGGATGTGGTCAACAATAGTGCCACTGCACCTGTAACATGTGGTGTTGCCATACTGGTACCGTCCCATGTATTTCCACTGTAGCCGCCTCCCACTGTAGTGGAATTAATATCCACGCCTGGTGCTGAAAGTTCGATCTGGGAACCATAGTTAGAAAATCGTGCACGAACATCATTATTGTCAGTGGCTGCCACTGCGATCACAGAACGATATGCTGCTGGATAGCTTACTTTTTGCCTTCCATCATTTCCTGCAGCAGCTACGATCACTACTCCGTTTGCATAAGCCTTATTACATGCGTTTTCAAGCGCTTTTAAATTGAATGAGCCACCAAGGCTCATGGATGCCACGTCCATTTTATTGTCAACTGCCCACTGGATCGCTGATATAATATTACTGTATGACCCGCTTCCATCCGCTCCTAGTACTTTCAGCGCATAGAGGTCAACTCCAGGTGCTGCACCGATAACACCAATATCGTTATCGATTGCCCCCACCGTGCCTGCGACATGAGTGCCATGTCCGGCATCGTCCATTGGATCACCATCACCATTAACGAAATCGTATCCTTTGATGTAATTATCTTTAAGGTCAGGATGGTTGTAATTTATACCTGTATCGATTATTGCAACTTTAATTCCAGCGCCGTCAATGCCGTTCGTATGAACTGCAGGAGCCTGTATTCTTTCTATGCCCCAAGGAGTGACCTCACCCATTGCTTGGACTTTAGCATCAAGTTCTATAATATCGATCTTAGGATTGTGCGATAACCCATATAGTGCTTTTGCGGGCACATCAGCAGATATTGCCGGAATTATCGTGTATTGTTGTTTAACATCTCCACCATGTGCTTTTACAAGTGCTGCATCAGGCTTATCTTTGAAGCTGATGATAACTGACACCTTTTCATTATCCGAAGGCGCGGCGATAGCCGGTACAACAGTTATAGATAGCAAAATCAAGAAACTTGCAAATATTGATAATATTCTCTTATCCATTGTATCCACCAAACCCATAAAAAATTTATTTCCACTGTTGCATATATTGTTTATTATTATATGTACCATTCATAAAAAGGTTAGGTAAACTAAATAGTTTACGGCGTATTTTCACATCATTAACGTGAATGAAATGAATGTTTTCGTGATAAACATAATTTGAAAAATATACACATAGATTAAATTAGAACATCAGCGAAAATCATCTTAATGATTGGAATACGCCGCATGCGGCGGATTACTCATTTTGTGTTCAAAACAATTAGGCAAACCCTACGTTCAATAATTGTTCAACAGCACCCATTGCATATTCCAAAACCACAGGTGTCACATATATCTCAATATAAGCAGCAATGAGCAGAAGTATAACCGCAATCCCAAATACAGTCCACAGATATCTTGACTTAAGATACTCAGAAGTCATAGAATTGATGCGTGAAACATCCCTGTTTATGCTCTCTATGTCATCACCCATAAAAAAGTTCTCTTTAGCGATAGCCTCCGATTGCACGTGTGCGAACCTGTATCCGAGTGATGCTGCCAAAAATAATATAGGCAATTCGATAATTCCATGTGGCAGGATAGAAAATACAAAATATGAAATCGTATAAAAAAGTCCGATAACCATACCATGCATTCCCATGCTCTCGTATCCGGACATCGCACCATTAAAAACAAAGAACGCAAGCATGATCCCAAGAATTATCCCGTTTATTATTAGCATTAATACAGGCACAATATAGGACAGGAAGTATGCGAACATGCGGTAATCTTCCCTGGTATAACCGCAAAAATCCCATACCGATGATGTATTTTCATCTAAATGAGTATTTTTTTCAGTTATAATTATAGTTTCTATTTTTGATAGATCAGAATCTAACGTCGAGGCAAAGTGCCGAATATGTCTATAAAATATGGTAAACATCTCATCCATTTTGATAGATACGGCAGCATATATCGGATGTTTTGAACGAAAGGAAAATTCTCCACTAAAAACATTGTGTATATATGATAATAATCCGGTTCCAAAAGATGCTGTAAATATGGCAATCGTGTTGAACACGAATATCGACCACATAGGGCTGATGTATCTGGCTCCCACCTCAACCTTTGCCATAGCAGCCGATGCGGTTGCAGCAATTGCAGTACTAACGGGCTGTGGCTCGGCAAATATCGTCATTATCACATACACGGCAATGCTGAATATACACGCTATGGTAACCGATGCGGCAAACAGTTTCACTGACCAGAGAAACTCTATGATGCCAATATGAAACTGATCGCCCGATGTTTTGCTCATATGCCAAAAAATAAGATATTAAGCAGTTAATGTACTATCTTTGATATCTCCATCTCAATAATATCCTCGGCTCCAAGATTCTTGAGTTTCGGGATGAGTATATTGATCTCATTCTTATTGACAACAGTCTCAACCGCGTAGTAATCTGACTTATACAACTGGGACACTGTCGGATGTTTCATAGAAGGCAGTGCACTTATCACGATATCCAGTTTATCGGCAGGCACGTTCATATCAATGAGCACCTTACCACGTGCTTCGATAACGGCGAGCAGAAGTGTCTTGATCTCCTCGATCTCCTGGCGCTTTGCCGGATCAGCCCAGCTGTCCTTATTTGCAATAAGTTTTGATGACGACTCCAGCATCACATCAACGATCTTAAGACCGTTCTTGCGAAGTGTAGAACCTGTCTCTGTCAGGTCAACCACGACATCCATCAGGTCAGGCACCTTTGCCTCGGTCGCGCCGTAGGAGAAATGCATATCGATCGGGATGCCAAGATTCTCAAAGAACACTTTTGTAATATTCGGATACTCGGTTGTGACCCTGCTCCCCGGTTTAATATCGGCTGCAGTTTTTATATCGCTGTCTTGTGGGACGGCTATCACGATCTTCACGATACCTGCGCCCTGTTTGCTGTAAGGCATATCAGCAACTTCGACCACATCGGAATTGGATTCAATAACCCAGTCACGTCCTGATATCCCGAGATCAAAATATCCTTCATCGATGTATTTTGGTATCTCCTGCGGACGCAGGATCTTAACCTTATTGATCCTTGGGTCGTTTATTTTTGGATTATATTCACGTTCAGTCTTCTTAATCTCAAGATCTGCTTGTTTGAACAGCAAAAGTGTCTGTTCCTCTAAACTACCTTTTGGAATTGCTATATTGATCATTATTATCACTCGTTGGTTATCTCTAGCAATTGAACACATTTTATAATAATGAATCGATGGTTTAAAGTATATTCATGGCTAATATTTACTAAATTATATAACAACTATGATACACAAGATTGAGGTTATACAATGAGGATTACAACTGGTATTGAAGGATTTGATGAATTAGTTCAGGGTGGACTATTGTCAGAAAGGATATATCTTGTCAGCGGCCCACCAGGAAGCGGAAAAACGACATTTGGTGTACAGTTTTTAGCACACGGTGCTGCAATTGGTGAAGTGGGTCTATATGTCACATTACTTGAAAGCCCACAAAACATCATTGATGATATGTCAAATTATGCAATGAATATACCAACACTCATTAAAATGAAAAAACTTCTTTTCGCAGATCTTGGTCCAAGAATGGAGTATGGATACATGGATGAACTCCATGAAGTGATAACCTCTGACTATGAGGTAGGTTATTCATCTGTAGAAGGTGAGGCGCCGTCTCCGGCAGTGGTTTTCAAGGAAATAGCAGGGTACGTTGCGGAATACAATGTAAAAAGACTTGTGATAGATTCAGTTTCTGCAATACGTTTTACTGCAAAAGATCTCTCATTGGAAGAAAAAGAGATGAGCAGATTCATACGAAATCTCAAGAAACTGGGATGTACTACTATTTTGCTATCTGAAATGACAGATCCGAATTCATATACCACAGAGCAATTCGCTTCACATGGTGTCATCTTCCTGCATAATTTCCTTTATGATAAGACCATGACCCGTGCATTACAGGTTATTAAAATGCGCGGAACCAAACACGATTGTAACATGCGTGGGATACATTTTACTGAAAAAGGAATAAAAGTAGTGGATTATCTGGATTGATGGGTAGTATCAACATGGCAAGTCTGTTCAAAAAGGAAGACAAAAGCAAGAAAAAGACCATCACTGAATCTGAAAGGTCAGATGTTGCAAAAGAAGCTTATAAGCTCGGGTTTGAGGTGGGCTATCACAAACATTCTGAACTTGGATGGGTCACTGAGAGTTATTCCCATTTAGATAAATTTGCCAGTGAACGCGGTCTGAAAGATTTTGTTTACATTTATTATGACAAAGGAAGAGTGGATGGTGTAAAATCTAAAGAGCGTGACATACATTCAGGTTTATCTAAAAAAGGGATTGAAAAGGAAGAGAAATTAGTAGAGTTTTCAAAAAAAGAGATAGTCGTTCATGAAAAACCTGAATTTATATTTGAACCTGGATTTAAAACTCACCACACAACAGATGAGCATAATTATTCCCCGACACAACAGCCTACCATGATGGATATGCCTGAAGTTATTTCAGTAGTAAGATCTATTAACAGGCCTACAATGGTCAATGGTTTCAAACCACTCAAACTAAGGCGGTAATGTCAGAGATCAAGCCGTCATTGGCAAAAACCGTATCCTACGAATCTTTGTTTTTCATCCAGATTAGCAAGTACGAACCTGTCCGTCTTGCTGTATGCGATTTCTTTTGTGCCGGAAAGTGAGACAATACATGTACTTGCAGGTGCTGCCGCATCTGCATCCGAACCATTGATAGATATATTTTCAACACGCATCGGTGCAGACTGGAGTCCTGTAAAGACATGTAGCATATCCCCCACAGCAAATCCTTTTGAGAATTGTGAAAGGGTGCATTCAAGTGTAAGCCCTTCTGTGACCTCTTCTTCATCAGATATTACGAAACCCCTCTCAAGTTCTTTTGACTGTATATTCTTAAGTGCCAATCCGACCCTTGAACCTGTAGGAGCACTTTTCGCATCCACATCATGCAGCTGTATTGATCGTATCTCAATGTCCTTTTTGAGCGGGAATATACCTGTTTTATCCTTTGCATTTATCGTTCCTTGAGAAACCACGCCAAGCACAACACATCCAATACCTGTCACATTGAAGAACTGATCTATAACAACACGTTTTGGCAACTCGTTCAATTGTGCAAGTTCCTTATCTACCGTATCCCCTATGGAAAATATCATCTCTTTTAATTCTTCCATACCTTCGAAAGACGTTGTAGATATGGACATGTATTCCCAATTCTCAAGTGCTGTCCCGGAGGTTATCTTTTTTATTTTTTCTTTAAGTTCATCGATAGCTTGAGGGTATGATGTATCTAATTTAGTAAACACGATAATCCCATGTTTATAACCCAAAAGGTCCAGTGCAACAATACATTCACCTGCAGATGCGTCAAGACCTGTCGGAGGAATACACAGAATTGCGATATCTGAGAGATTAAGGGCTGTTATCAATGGTTTGATCGCTTTTGGATATCCATTTGCATCAATAGTGGTAAGTATCCTGCCGCTTTTAGCAAAATCATACATTGTGATATCTGCTCCCTCTCCCTTTTTACCAAGTTTTGAGGCAAGCGTTGTCCTGCCACTCTTTTCACTTCCGATAATCGCTATTTTTGTCATATTTGCACCATATTTTCGTTATGTGTGAGTGAATGCTCGTTTTGTGATATATGTCTTTTTAACAGCGTTTTTGTATAGATGTATAATATCGTTGCAAATGAGATTGTTCTATCTGAAACTAAAATAAATACAACCGCCGCAGGCGACGTATTTCCATACCACTGACCCTCGTAATATGGATTTTTTTTGCAAGTCTTGTGGTAAGATTGCGTACTCTAAATTAATGCAATAATAAGGGATTATTTTTTCGTTTATAGAGGAACATGCCGCTTACGGTAGATTTTTTCGGCGCCAAAAATAACTAAACAAACACTTGAATGCGTATTTGATACTAAAACATTTGACAAGACTAATTATTACCACAATTCGCCTTTACACATCGACTCTGTCTTATCGTTGGTGCTCTGGTTGATTTTTTTGATCTTCACGAGATATTCATCCCCGATACTCTCAGGTTCACTAAAAATTGTATCCACACTAAGCCTTCGGAGATATTCCTGGTATATGGAAACAATGCCAAGATCTCTGACCCTTATCTGCACATTATCGGCAATACGTGTGCCATCTTTTACTTGTTTTATTGACTCGATCATAGGTCGTAGTATACTTTCACCCAATTGCAAGCAACGTTTTTGTAGTTCAGCTTCACTTTCATTCCACTCAACCGACTGGAATCCCTCACGTACAACCCTTGAGAAAAAATAGTCCCGTCCAACGTCATTATAAAATTTAAAGGCATGCTGCAGGTCTGCACAGTTACTTTGGGAGCATGTATATTTTATTGGAGCGATCTTCATCTGCGGGTCTTTGATAACAACACCCTCATGCTGAACTTTTCCAAGTTTCCTGATAATTCTTGTAATCTCATCCGGCGCATCATCAAGTGAAAATTCACCAAAAAATGTCACCTGATTTAATCCATATTCATTCGCAAGTTTCCTGCGTTCGTGTAGAAGATATGGTTTACCATTGTTCTTGTGCCTGATATCGAACACGAAAAAGTCAAGGGATTCGACATCATAGATATCCTTTGGGACATAGGGATTATCGGGCCCTACCATCTCTCCACAAAGAACAAGGTCTGGATGTTGATCGAAAAAATCACGTTTCAAAAGATTCTGTGCGCGATCTGTTGAATAAGGGCAGATTAATCCACCGCGTGTAAATGCTGCGATCCTTCCTCCAATATCAGCAACTCGCACGTTGTAGCCGTTCATCTTTTCTTCGACGGCTACTGTTTTGATCTTTGAAAAATGATTTTCAAGCGCAGGACCAAGGAGCATTGCCCTTTGTATCTTTGGAAACCCACGTATCAACTCGAACGAGCCGTTCCTCTGGCACAATACACTTCCTTGTTCGATCTTTGAAACACTTTTATCGAATCGGAAAAATCGCTGAAAAAATTGCTGGGATCTGTCTCTGCTCCAACCCTCATACCAGACCTGTAAGAGTATCTTTCTGTCCAACAATCTTTTGATCTTAGATTGCGACATGTTAAGGTAATCTGCCGCACCTTCAATATCCAATTTAATATCCACAGTATCTGATATAGCGTTCATGATTTGGAAAGTGTGTGCTGTTTTCATTCCAACAGCACGATCTCACTTTAATTCAATTTTAATCCATTATGGAATTAATAACAGATCGTCTTGTGATAAACCCTACCATATCATCTTCGAGGTTAAGCACAGGCACGCCACTGATATTTTCATTTATCATCATCTTGACAACATCGGATACCGACGTGTTTGAATATGCTGTTTTCACACCTCTTGTCATAATATCTTCTATAATGAGGTTCTTGATGCGGGCATCCTGTTGGTTTCCTGAAACGACATCCCTAAAGGCACGCATTGCCTTTACAATATCTTTTTCAGTGACGATTCCGACAAGTTTTCCATTCTCCACAACAGGCAGTCTTCCAATGTTGTTATCAAGGATCAGGTGTCTGATATGGCTCACCCGGTCACCCGGACTTGCAACAATAGGGTCCTTTTGCATAATTTCTGCTGCGTATCCACCAAAATGGTTGTTTTTCATCAGCTCTTTTGGAGTTACCCATCCAACAATCTTATCATTCTCACTAACCAAAATCATGCCATCATTCTTTTTCATCAAGGTGATAGCATCGTTGACTTTTGTATCAGGCAAGACCTTGACATAATTATCAGATACGGCTGTCGCAACATGAAGTGATGATGCAGGTTTTGCACCTTTTTTCCGTGTTCCGAGTTCTTTAGTAAGATTTCTCATTGTAAGGATACCTACCAGGTCACCATCATGCTTAACGAGTAGACGGCGCGTATCTTTCTTATCCATCACGTCAAGCGCATGGGATATCGTATCTGATTTATCGATGGTCTGTGGCTGTACCATTATATCTTTGATTTGCATAGTTATCACCTCTTACATCCAAAAACATTTCATAAAATAAAACTAATCTAATTTATTGATTGTTTTAATAATATCGTTTCTGCTGATCATCCCAACAATCGTATCATCCTGTTCGACAGGTAATGCCGTGATATTTTCTTTGTTTATGATCTTTGCTGCATTAACCACTGTATCATTAATATTTATGGTCACGATCGGACCGGACATAATATCTTCTGCAACGAGTGGAACCTCTTTTATGTAACGATATGTCTTTTCACCACCGGATATGGGACGTCTTGCCATTTTAATACTCTTGGTTGAAAGTTTACCTTCATAATCTGTCATAGTACTTAGTGCGAGGTTTGTTGTAGATATAATACCCACAGCCTTTTCAGCGTCATCTATGACAATAATCTTGTTGACTTCGTTTCTTTCCATCTCATCGATGACATGGTTTATTGTGTGATGCCTGTGAACCGAGATGAAGCATTCACCCATAACATTAGAAACTTTTGTATCCAATGACTGTTCTGACATGTATCTGACAACATCTTTTTTTGACACTATGCCAATAACAGAGTTTTTCATAACAGGGATGTTGTTTATGTTGTTCTCAAGCATAAGATCAACAGCCTGTTTGATCGAAGCATCTGGATAGATCGTTATTATTGGCGATTCTGTCATCACCAGATTTATAGGAATTTTATCAATTGGGCGTCTTCTCCACATAGGTTCTGCCTGAGCCAGCCGCTTTCCCAGATCGGATTTAGTGACAATACCAACCATTTTATCATCGTCAACAACAACAATAGAACCGATCTTGTGTTTTAGCATTAATTTCCTTGCATAGGATATTGGCTCATCCGGTGTAATGACATATACCGGAGAACTCATTATATCTTCTATTTTCATTCTGTCCCTCTTTTTTTTATATAGTATATGTTTTATAAACATATAGTTCGAGTCAATCTGAGCGTTAGCGAAGATTTTCTCGTTGTATATGTTTTATAAACATATAGTTCGAGTCAATCTGAGCGTTAGCGAAGATTATTCAATTTGTTTGATAATTATAAACACAGTAAACGATGTTTCAACAAATTTTCATTGGATGAAAAGTCACTGTTCGTTCTATTCGGTTATCGAACGCAGGATATCACGCTCTGTGATTATACCGCAAAGAATACCATCATCAATTATTGGAATGGAACCGACATTTTTCTCAATCATAATTGCTGCCGCCTCTCCAATATCCAGATCGGACGATGCCCACACAACATCTTTTGATATAAGTGAACTTATCGGGGCGTCGAATGCTTCGTGGATGTTTCCTGTTACAAGTTTATTGAATGCATCACCACTGCCCATAAAATTCATAATATCAGAAGCAGTGACGACTCCAATGAGTATACTATCTGTCACAACAGGAAGTCTTCTGAATCCCTCATTTACCATGATCTTTGCAGAATTGAAAATAGTTGTATCTGCTTGAACGGTTTTTACTTTTGTACTCATATACTCGCCAACGGCTTTGTTGGCATGTATGCCTGCAACAAGTTTTACAAAATCCTTTTCCGTACAGATGGCAATCACGCGACCGTCTTCACTTAACACTGGAAGACCACCGGTTTTCTCTTCACTCATCGTTTTAAGTGCATCTGAGATATTCGAATCTTCTTTCAGGTGTGAAACATTATGGCGCATTATCTCTTTAACGTCTGCATTTATAGCTGCAAGGAGGTTGCCCTTGAACCTTTTTTCAACAAGCAAGTTCTTACTTCCTCCACCTAAGAAATCGATAATATCAACAGATGTAACCACTCCTTCAAGGCGGTTCGTGCCGGCATCGGTGATCGGGACACGCCTGAATCCTTTACTTGTCATTGTCTTTATTGCGCCCATGATCGTTGTTGTCGGAGGGACCGTGACCACATCTTTAGTGGCAACTGCCATGATATCTCCTTCATGTTCCGATATCTTTGCTTTGAAATTGACAGGTCCGACATCCATTGTGCCTATAGTGCTTTGCATTTTTGAGTCGTGTCTCTGAATGGTTTTATCATTTACATTCAGTTTTGCCTGCACTTTTGTCTTTGCTTCTTCAATCCTGGATATATTGTTTCGTGTATTCAATTAAACCACCAAACTGTCGAATATTTCTATCTAAAATCTCTAGAAAATATGACTAAAATTTTAAGTATCTTCCTTTCAAAACACCACTGTCATCCAAACATCCCTACAATTAATAATAAAGACTGATTTGGTAATAAGTGTTTGGTTACTGAATAAATCTCGATACGCGTATTACATCACTTCTAAACCAGTACCAATCAGGCAAGCCCGTAACACATCCCGCCTGTCTACGATCCCTATAAGTTTTGTTCCATTGACAACACTGACCCTTCCGGTATCGTAGTGGAGCATCATCTCTATAGCTTTTGAGATTGGTGTATCCTGTGATATTGTATATGCTGGGGTCGACATGACTTTCTCGACCGTTGTAGATTCGCTGGGATTTGTGCCATGTGCTTCACGTAATCCTGTTCTTGCGTATCCAGATCTTATAATATCTCTTCTTGTGATGATTCCCATCATTTCGTTCTTGTGAGATACTACAGGCAAGCCGGTGTAATCGTATTCGATCATCTGTAACCAGATTTTTGTAATACTGTCATCTGGATGGCATGTAAAAACATTGGTCGTCATGATCTTTCCAACTGTTTTTGGAGATTTTGTTGTAGGATGGATATTATTCAGGATATCCATAATACTCAGTAACCCGACACATGTTTTATCGGTTGTTGATGCAACTACAGGAATTCGATTCTGCTTTGCTTCCACTAAAAGTTGGGCTGATCTTATTATATCCATATCAGGAGTGATCGTGGGACATTCACGTGCATATCCTCCAACTGTTACATTGGATCTGGTGGATGTAATGTTAAGTATATCCTGGTCTGTCAGAATGCCGATCACCCTGTTCGATTCATTGACCACAGGAAGCCCTCGTAAATAATGGTCGCGCATCTTCTGTCTTGCATGAGTGACAAAATCATTGTCTTTTATGCGTACAGGTTCCTTTGACATAATTTCTTCAACGATCATGTGTCTGCTCCTTTTGCTGTATGTTTATTGGTCAGGTTTGATAATCATAGTTATATGTCTGTAAAAAAATGATTATAATCAGATATACTAACTTTCTGAATCCTTACAGGATTCACATAGCATTAACCCATTTACGAGCATGACGTTTTCACTAGCCGCGCTGCAGTGTTCGCATATCTCTTTTTCAAGTTCCGGTGTTTGAAAGATGTTTTGTTCATTGTTCATTTCGATAAGGTTTTCCAAAATAGTATTGAGACCCGGTGCTATCATGAGCAGGTCTTTGTCTGTAACAATCCCGGAAGCACTGCC
This sequence comes from Methanosarcinaceae archaeon, assembly GCA_023544565.1. GTDB lineage: Archaea > Halobacteriota > Methanosarcinia > Methanosarcinales > Methanosarcinaceae > Methanovorans. The sequence continues at coordinate 24,426 of JAMJFS010000012.1, read as the reverse complement.
GTTCTCTTTGATAATAAGCCTGCGGATATCGTGTTTGAGCATTATCTTGGCAGCATCTATTATGTTAGTTGAAGGTCTTATTGTCATAAGAGGGGAGGACATGATCTCACTGGCAGATATCTTGTCTGGTTCCTTTTCCCTTGCCACCACTTTTCTGACAATATCGCGTTCGGTTATGATCCCTACAGCATCGCCATTCTTTGTGATGACAATACTCGAAACATTGCATTTGGTCATTTCATCGGCAATTTCGATAACATTCACTCCTACATCCAAAATAAATACATTTTTGGTCATGACCTCACTGACCAGCATCTCATTTTCAATTTCCTTGAGAGATGTGCTTGTTTCTAGATCTCTTTGAGTCCCCAATACCATAAGATATCACTTCCTACTCCCGCTGATAATAGGAAATACCACTCACTAATCAAAATGAATGTTGTTATGGCATATATAGATGATTGTGGTGGATTTAGAAGTTTTTATCAGTGATTTTCAGGGTACTAGATTATCATTAACAATAGGCATCTATATATTTTTAATACGAAACCCAGTTTCTTAGAAGAGTGCTGAAAATGTTTAAAGGCATCATCTCTAAAAAATCTATACAATAGTGGAGGTATTAGTCGTAAATTCAAAACAAGGAAAAAAAATCATGATGATGGTTAAAATCGGTATAATTCTATGGGTTTTTCGGGGTTCTATGGGGCTTTTATAGGTGGATTGCTAACGGTTTGGTATGAAAATACCCTCATTTTATTGCCCGTGGGTGTCCCGGCGGGTCATGAATGTTTATTTCGGTAAACTGATACTGGACAGGTTAAGGGAAGAGGGGTATCTGGCTTTTGATCTTGAGGTGTGGTTTTATGGGGTGGGTGTTGAAGATTAGATGTGAGTCAACGACCCCGTTTTAGAAAAACGGGGCATCTGATGGATGCTCATTTTCAAAATTTCAGTTTGTTTGTAAAATTTTAATAAAAAATTTCGGCGCAGTAATAAAGTAGAAGCCATTAAATAGACTATTATTCCCCGATTATTGGCAGTTTTCGTACACGAATTTCAAAATCTTCAATAATTACAATAGAACCAATCATTAAATCTTCATTGATACGAGGAAGATTAGATGATAATAGTGAATTAACATGCTCTGGAGAGGGATCTTGTAACCGAAAAATTACAACGGACGGTTTATTGGATTGAGTATATGCCAAAATATTTCCAAAGTCTAAATCTGCACTTAATATGACCATATCTCTTTCGGAGGCATAATCAAATAATTCTTTATCTTTTGATTTTGCCATACCCAATTCATTGACTCTAATTGCTTCATATCTTAAATCTTTAAAAAAAATGGTTGTTTTTGGGGACAAGGGCATGTCCAAAAGAAATTTCATGCAGTCACCGGGAGTGTCTTTTCAGACGTAGCCCAAGAAGCAAAACTAAGTACTTGTCTAATATCTTCTTCTTCTAACTCTGGATAATCTTCCAAAATCTGTAGGATTGTCTTGCCACTTGCAAGCAATCTTAACACGAAAGGTACTGGTATTCTTAAGCCTCTAATACAAGGTTGGCCAGACATTACTTCAGGGTCTATTGTGATTCTATTAAGGCTTATATTAGATATTTATGTTTTTCTAGAATATATACGGCAATGGTTTAATTATCGAGTATTTTGTATTTTGGTGGTAAAGTATTACCGAGCATAAATCCCCCTCCTGCAGAGTCATTGACCGGCTGGATTGGAAATCTGGGGCATCAGGCGGATGCTTTTGATTCCTATTTTGTAGCTGGATCTTTCCATATCAGTGTTTCTTTGAGTCGACTTTGAAATAGTTGAGGATAAGCATTAGAAACTGGAATTAAATGAATGGTCTCCGGGAACCTTGGATCTTCACCAATACCCAAGCATATGTACACTTTTTTCTTAGAGGACTTTTCAACTTCCTTATATCTATCTAATTGCCAAGATTTGCAAATCTCACACACAAATTGTCCATTTTTATTTCTAAAAAGACCAATTCGATATTTTGCTTCTATCCAAAATTCTTCTCCAGTTCTTTTATCTCTAAAACGAAAATCCGGATTCATACTTCTTTCTTCAAATCTTTCAGAATTTGAATCAAAATCTCTTGTCATTTCAACTAAATCAAATAATTTATCAATAAATATTTCTTCAGAAATAAACTTTTCAAATCTACTACCTTTAATTTCAGGCCTTTTACTTTTACCTGTCAAATCTTCAAATAATTCTCCAAATAATTCTCCAAATAAACTCATTTTTACTCCATTTTATAAAAAAATACGTATTATTTATTTAAATATTTTCAATAATTAATAAATTTTAGCATTTATGATAATTTTAGAAATTTGTTCGCAATCCGAGCATGAATCCCACAATTCGCAAGTCACTATACCCCGGACTTAAGTCCAAGGCCTGTATGTGACATCTCAGCCTTGCGATTTTCCATCTTGTCCGTCAATGTATTTCTGAACGACATCCCAGCCATGTCCAACACTTCCATGATAACAGCTTGGAGCCCAAAGACTGCTTTTACACCATTCTTTAAGCTCAGGAAACTCCTGTCGCAATATCCTGCTGCTTCTACCTTTTAATCTCTTAGCAATAAAGTTTACGGAATATTTTAGAGGATATTGAATAAATAAGTGAATGTGATCAGGACTTACAGACATATCAATTACTTCGATATCAAGTTCTTTGCAGGTCTTCTTGATAATTGCTTCCGCGACCATCGCCACTTCTCCGACAAGTACCTTTCCTCTATATTTAGGAGAGAATACCATATGGTCGGTGAGAAGCGATACCGTGTGCCTGTCATGTCTCAACTGTTTTGCCATAATAATACCCATTTAATAAATTGGGCAATGGCATATAAATGATTGGCAAGTGGTGTGAAAGTATTATAAGTTGTAGCACCATTTTATCTGGACTAAAGGTGACTCCAGAACAAACAACTTATAAAACAATAACCCGACTCCGATTCCCAACACTCAACTCGATCTCATCATTGAAACCGGACTTTGAATAGGCATCAATTACCTGTATCCCTGTATCAATATCGACTTCATCAACAAGAGGTGCGTGGTCGCCCCAGAGGGCAATTCTTATGCGTCCAGTATCATCGGACACATAGATGTTTGAAACCATATTGGGCGTACCGTCGTCGCGTGTGAATTCCCGCAACTCTCCCAATCCTGATACAGCACCTTCGATGGAATATGATTCTCCGGGTACGATGTCCGCAATAGGTGTGAATGTTTCCTTGTATTCCACAGCAGTATCGGTCTTCTTGATCACTCCGTGATTGCCGACCTGGATCTCCACCTGCTGGTTAAAATTATTTTCACGAGCATAGCCGTTGATTATCTCGATCGAATCATCAAAACTGAAATCCTTAACAAGATCGGCTTTCTCATCCCAGAGCGTGACCCTGATCTTTCCGGTCTCATCCCCTATCGTGATATTACAAACGCGCCCCTCAGTTCCGTCCTTTTTGCTGAATGTGCGTACATCCGCAATATCCACAATCCTGCCGCAGAGATTGATATCTCCCATTCCGTCCTTGATATCAGTGATCTTTTGAGAATTCATAGTAGCATCTACCTCTTCATCAGTCTCTGCAAGCACGCCATTCTTGCCAATATTAACCTCAACTCCGGAATATCCGTCCTTCACATAACCGCTTATCTGCATATTCTGACCGATCTCGATATTTCCAGCCGTGATAAGGTCTGCCTTATCATCCCAGAGTGTCACGCGTATAGATCCTGTCTCATCGGCAACAGTGATATTCCCAACCTTTCCGAGCGTACCGTCGTTGCGGTTAAACTCTTTTGCATTGAAAACCGACATCACCTTGGCAATGAAATTCACGTTGCCACTATCTACGGTAATCGCTGAGATCTTTGTAACTTCACGTCCTGTGTCAGTGACCCCGAGGTCATGAGCAACAAGCATCGCTGCTGTTTTCTCATCACACAGACCGCTCATCTGTTCCACTTTTTCATTAACTTTTTCAACAAACTCTTCCTTGCTGACCACACCGCCGAGTTTTTCGTAAATTTCACTAATATCGTCCATCATAACACCTGTTTCATTGTAATTAGATCAAAATATAATACGAATATCTGGATGTTCAAAAACCAGAATAACAATATGTATTTTAGATAACGTTGTAGTAGTATAATATTACATTAACCTAACGAAAAGCTCTTGATATATCAATACTTCATTCCATCCACTCCACTAAAGTCACAATTGGTATTCTATTTTTGTGCTAGAATTAGAGATCTCATCACCAAAACATAATATCACATGAAGTAAAACAATAAACACAGTATAATTCACAAATAAAAGAGCAGTTGATATGTGGGGTATAACCGATGACAACAACTGAAATCAAAGATCCGTCAGATCCTGTGGAAAACGATTGTCTTAGTGTCAGCATTGTCGACATAATGTCGAAAGATATCAATACAGTCGCAGAGGGCGACCCCCGTAGAAGATGTGATCCAGTTATTTAAAAAACATCATTTCCATACATATACTGTACTCAGCGCCGATGGTAAACTGGTAGGCGGTTTTATTGGGACAAAACCAATTGGTTTTGATAACCATTAAAGTCTGGTTTTCGGGTTAGGAATGATGTCGCGTGTCGGTGTTGAACTTGTGGTTTTGTCAATTGGCAAAAACATGGGGATTATCGGAGACGAGGTATTCTCTGCAACAGTCCTGATGGTAGTCGTCTCGATCGTGGTTCCGCCTATATTGTTGAAGATAGCAATTATGAGTAAAGGAAATGGTAAGGATAAGGATCATCTAGGAAAATATATTTGAAAACGAAAAGTTCCTACATATCCTTAATCAACATTTCCAAATACGAAACCCGAATCGAATCCTCTTGCCCGACCCCCAATCTCTCCAAAAAACCGAATACGTGCGCCCTGTGTTCATCAACGTCTGATTTCGACTGTGCCATGGTCTCAACCTCAATGAACTCCCCAAGACCTTCAACCGAGTCAAGACATATTATCAGGGCTTCGAACTCAAAAATTGCGCGTGTTTTCTTGACCACTCCCGACTCGAAAAAACCAAGTGAAAGCAGGATATTGCGCATGATCACAGCATCAACATCTGTCTCGAACTCCTCGCGCGTCTTGGAAACAGCATCAAGTTTCTTGCCTTTGTAGGTAAGAACCGCGCTGCTGTTAACTATTCGAATCCGCAAGGCTTCGTCAGTAATTGAAAAATCACGGTGTGGCGCGTTATAATAAGTATCGCAATGGTGCTCCACACCAATCGCACGCGCACCAATCTCATTGAGCAGACCCTTTATCCGCTCATGGTCGGCGCGTGCTTTAACCTCTATTTCTATCATCTATGCAGGTATGAATTTGGTACCGTAATATATCATACCCCTATCGCTGCCCTCTCCGAGTTTCCTGAAAACAGGTTTTACTCTCATTCCGATCTTCATCTTCGCGGGGTCGGCTACGATCTGGCTAGTAAGACTTGGTCCTTTATCCAGTTTTACAATTGCAAGCACATAAGGTGTCTGGTGTTCAAACCCTTCGGCTGCCGTATGAATGATAGTAAAGGTAACGATCTCTCCATCACCATCGAACTTATATGGTTCAAGTTTACCATCTCGTCTGCATGTGGGGCACATGTTTCGCGGGGGGTAGTAATACTCGTCACATTCACTGCAATGTGTCCCGATCAAGTTGTACCTGTTGACCTGCTTTCTCCAGAATCTTGAAACTGACATTTATATCACCTGTTCCTCGAAAGAATATGTATCACAGCCGTTGCACCGGATCCGCCCACATTGTGGGTCATTCCGATCTCTGCTCCGTCAACCTGCCGTTTGCCTGCTTCACCACGCAGTTGCTGAGTGATCTCAACAGCCTGCTTGATACCTGTCGCACCGACCGGATGTCCGCATGCTTTTAGTCCGCCTGAAGTATTTACAGGAATTCTACCACCGATCGCAGTCTCTCCTTCTTGTGTTACTTTACCGCCTTGCCCCTTCTTTGCAAATCCAAGGTCTTCTATGGCACATATCTCAGCAATTGTAAAGCAGTCATGCACTTCGACAAGATCAATATCCGCAGGTGTAAGTTTTGCCATTTTATACGCATTTTTTGCTGCAAACACAGTCGCGTCCAGTGTAGTGATATCGCGACGGTCATGCAATGCGATAGTATCACTTGCCTGTGCAGTCGCTTTTATGTATATCGGAGTGTCAGTATACTTATGTGCAATGTCAGCAGGCGCCAGAACAAGTGCTGATGCACCGTCAGATATTGGAGAACAATCAAAAATATGTAATGGGTCAGCCACCATAATGGATCTTAATACTGCTTCCACACTGATCTTGTTCTTGTACTGGGCGATTGGGTTCATTGAACCGTTAAAGTGATTCTTGATAGCGACCTCTGCGAGTTGTTCGCTTGTGGTTCCGTACTTATCCATATGCATCTTTGCGATCATTGCATACAGGCCGGGGAATGTCGCACCCATGATGCCTTCCCATTCACGGTCAGCCGCTGCCGCAAGGGCAGTTGATGCACTTGATGAGGAAATATCTGTCATCTTTTCAACACCTGCTGCAACAACAATATCCTCATATCCGGATGCAACCGCCATTATACCCTGACGAAGTGCCAACCCACCAGAAGCACATGCAGCCTCGACACGCGTTGCCGGCACATGAAGGTTTCTTGCAAGCCCTGAATAATCAGCGATCAATGCACCCACATGTTCCTGGTCAACGAACTGGCCACTGCTCATATTCCCGACATACATGGCGCCAATATTCTCTCCGGCAACACCTGCGTCTTTAAGTGCTCCGACACCTGCTTCTACAAAGATATCTCTTAATGACCGCTCCCACATCTCACCAAAATTCGTGTTTTTTACTCCAATAATTGCTACGTCTCTCATGATTGCCACCTTATCCGAGTTTTATCTTACCTTTATGTTTGGCATACATTGCATAATCCATGTATATAGGATCCTTCAACAGGTCTTCCACAGTCGGAGCACCATTTCGAATCTTCTCGATCCTATCTGTGACAGTAATGCTGAATGCATCACCACCTGCACCGGACCCAAAGGCAGTGGCAAATATCCTGTCACCCGGTTGTGCTTGATCAAGTGTTGCTGCAATACCCATCATGCATGAACCGGAATAAGTGTTGCCAAGTCTTGGTACAACCAATCCCGGTTTTATCTGTTCTTTGCTGAATCCCAGCATCTTTGCAACACGTGTCGGGAATTTTCCGTTTGGCTGGTGAAATACGGCATAATCGTAATCTGAGGGTTTTGTATCTATCTTTTCCATAAGCCCGTTCGCAGCACTTGTCACATGCTTGAAATAACCCGGCTCACCTGTGAACCGACCGCCGTGTTCAGGATATGGCATTCCTTCACGTCTCCAAAAATCAGGAATATCTGTTGTAAATGAATAAGTGTCTTCAATGATCGCTGCAAGTTCTGATTTCTTTTTGCCTATGAGATAAGCAACTCCACCGGCTGCCGCAGTATATTCAAGAGCATCACCCGGCGCTCCCTGTGAAACATCAGCACCAATTGCGAGACCAAGATCTACCATATCCGACCCTACAAGTCCCATGCATGCCTGAATCGCAGCAGTACCTGCCTTACATGCGAATTCAAAATCCGCAGCAGTCATTACAGGTGTGGCACCCACAGCTTCGGCAACGATTGTACTTGTAGGTTTCACTGCATAAGGATGACTTTCCGATCCCGTGTACACTGCACCGATACGTTGCGGATCAATGCCACATCGCACAATTGCAGACCTTGCGGCTTCCACTGCTATGGTCGCTGTATCCTCATCAAGGTCTGGCACTGATTTCTCGTTGACCATTAGACCTGCTATAAGAATGTCTGCATCATCGCCCCAAACACGGGCGATATCTTCTACCTTTATTCTATATCTTGGAATATAGGCGCCATATGATACAATTCCAACACTCATTTTTTTCACCTACTGTACAATATTACTAAAACTTATCATTATTACCATTCAAATGAATTGCTTACTATATTTCTTCAGGTTTTCTATCAAAGTATCAAGGTCTATTGTGGTCGCAAGAAGTGGGATCCGATCGATCTCAGCCATCTTTTTTGCCATAGGATCAACTTCACTCCCTCGCAGTCCGTGAATTATAACGGCACCCGGTTTTAGGTTTGTTACACGAATTGCCACCATTGGGGATTTACCTGTGGACACTTTTGTAAAGATCATCGCACGTTCTGTGCTCCATCCGTAGAGGTTTTGGAACTCATGTGATGAAAGTTCAGTGATTGCTTTTTTACTGTCAATTACCGTAAAACCATACAATGGTTTCTCAATTCCTTTATATACGGTATCAGCTTCGATCAAAGATGCAAGTTTTGCAATTTGTATCGGATATGTATATTCGTATGTGGTGTACACAGCTTTTGATGTGGTCGTAGTATAAAGCATACCTTCGTATGCATGTATCTTTTGACCGCCACGCTCAGAATCGATATCCAACAATGCTTTAACGATCTTGCTCACGATCATTGTACCGGGGGATTTTCGTCTACCGCTTTCATAATCGCTTATGACGGATGGTGATACGCCAAGATAACCGGAGAGATCTGTTTGTGCAATCTCAAAGTTCAACCTCCATTTTTTCAGTGCTTCGCCTGGTTTTTCAGACAGCGTAATCTCGCCTGCCATTTTTTCAGATAATCGTTGGCGAATACTGTCGTGTGACTCGTTACCTGTCATATTACATTTAGCATAGATGTGAGATTTGCATATATATTTAACGAATGCGACTTCGTTGTTTGCCGAAATGTGTTTCTACTTTAATTTTATTGAACATTTAATTTTTTATAATATGTCTGTTATTAACATTAGAATATGCTTCGTCAAAATAATGAAATAAAGATGAATGTTTCTGAACTTCTTATGTATTTTAGATGTTCAAGACAGGTGTATTATTTGTATCGAGGGCACGAACTCATGCCTGATATATCATCTCAATATATTGAAAGTATTCTCTTGAAAGAACTTGCCTTTGCCTATCCGGATGTTGTCAGTGTGTATTCGTCAAACGACGTGGGTATGGTTGAGAGTGTTGTCGAAAACCTTGAAACCGAACTTTGTCATGTTTATGACAATATTGAACTTATCCACCCGGGTGAACTTGAAGAAGCATCTCCGGAAATGATGGAAGATGCAAGATCGACAGTCTTGGAATGTATTAAAGACGTTGGCACTAATATTGTATCAGCCATCAATGAACATGGAAAAGAGGAGTTACTCAGTTGTATCGATCCTGTAAAAACGGATCCGATTCTTTATTCTGAGCGCATTGGATTATCAGGTATGCCTTCCAAACTTGTCTGTCATGCCGGGAATGTTATTCCGTCGGTTATTAAAATTGGAAAATGTCCGGAAAATGGTGTGTGGAACAATGATAGGTTACATGTCGCAGCACTTGCAATGCTTGTTGAAGAGGAATACGGGAAAACTGTTGAATATGGTTTTGTGGAGTATGCAAGATATGGCATTGTCAGAAAGGTTATTGTTCGGGCTAATGACAGGCGACAGATATTGAAGATCGGGAATCGTGTAAAAAAGATCAAAGACGGCACAATGCCTGATAAAAAAGAGAGTCCGCTTTGCGAACATTGCAATTTTTCGGAAATGTGCCGCAAGTGTAACACAAAAGTGTCTCTTGCATCCAGATTCTTTTGAAAATAAGCGTCAGGTCTAATCGATAAATTTTAAACCTATTGCATCCAATCTGTATTTATATTTATACTTGTATTTATACTTGTATTTATACTTGTATTTATACTTGTATTTATACTTGTATTTGTATCCGGGAGATGAGAATGTGTACGTCAAATTTTTTCGTTGTTTTGGGTGCGATGAAACATATCTGCCACAAGATATAGAATCACTTCCAATAATGCGATGTGAGAGATGTGGCTCTGCACTTGATGCTGAATATGATTACGATTCTATCAAAAAAGAGATCATTTCCGATAATTTCAGGCGTGATACACCGACTCACTGGAAATATTGGCCTTTCCTTCCGGTATCTGATCTATCAGCCCTTGTTACAATGGGAGAGGGTGCAACCCCGCTACTTGAACATTCTGCAATTACCCGATCGATCGGAGCCGCAGATATGTACTTCAAGTACGAGGCACAAAACCCGACCGGTTCTTTCAAAGATCGCGGCTCGTCCCTTGAGATAACAAAGGCTCTTGAACTTGGAAAAAAGAAGGTGGTTGTGGCATCCACAGGCAACATGGGTTCTTCGATCGCAGCGTATGCGGCTTTTTCAAATATGGAATGTGTTGTTTTTGTTGCAGATGTCGCGGCTGATGTAAAGATCGCACAGATGCGGGCACATGGTGCGGATGTCCGCATGGTTGACGGTGATTATCGCATTGCTATGAAAGAAGCAGAGGATTACGTTCGTGATAACAAAGATTCATTTTTGACAGGTGATTATCCATGGAGATGCGAGGGCACGAAAACGGTTGGGTTTGAGATACTTGACCAGTTGTACTGTAAAGTGCCTGATTATGTGATAGCACCGATCGGTAACGGTACACTGCTGTGGAGTTTGTATGAAGCATTCCGCGATATAGTTGGTGTTGGTATGACAGAGCATATTCCACGTATAATCGGAGTCCAGGCAGAGGGTTGTGATTGTGTTGTGCAGGCATGGAAGGATGGTGCACATTCGATCGAACCTATTGATAACCCAAAGACCGTTGCCACAGCGATTGCCTGTGGCGATCCTATTGACGGTCTTGCTGCACTTCGGGCTATGAGGGAATCGGATGGTCTGGGTGTGAGCGTCAGTGATGATGAGATACTTGCGGCACGGAATGGACTTGCAAGACATGGGATACTGGTCGAGCCAAGTGGTGCTGTTTCGTATGCAGGTGCATGTAAGATTAAAGATGTGCTCGTCAGGCAGACGGTTGTGTGTATTGCGACGGGGCATGGGCTTAAGGATATGCAGGGGTTGTGAGTGTCTGGTTTTGAGTTTAGACGAATTATGTAATATGTGTATTTATTTGTTATCAGTTATATTTAAATAATTTTGAAATAAAGGTAATGTTATGCCAGAAATTGATTTTGAAAAAAGAATATTTGATGAACTTGTGCATATCAAGGCTGAGTTAAGTAAAATTAGAGAGCACATGGTAGATGTGGATACAATACTCACTGAAGATGAAAGGCATATTGTAAAAGAAAGTTTTGAACACGAAAAGGAGGGTAAATTGGTCTCACTTTCGGATTTTAAAAAAGAGATTGGTTTATAGTATGTTTGTAATTCTTCTTGATCTTCCTGCACAGAAGTTTCTTAAAAAAATTGATAAAATTATCGCATCCCGAATAGTGGAATCGATCGAGAAACTTGCCGAGGAACCTATCCTTCACGATTCAAAGAGAATAATTGGAAGTAAAGAAAACTTGTTTAGAATCAGAGTGGGAAAATTCCGTGTGCTTTATAGAGTTGATTATGAAAATCGTCATATTGTCATTACAAAAATCGATTCAAGAGAGCACATTTATAATTGACTAATTAATACTGCAAATTTTATGCTTAAATTCAATCGATAATTTTGACATAAATGCTCGAATGATATTCAAGAGAGCATCCAAAAGCCTATTTAAGTATGCAACTGTTCTGCCTGCCATGTCAAAACCTGTTTATCTTGGAGAAATGCTCCTGCACTGGTGCAAGTCCTGCAATGTCCCTGTACTTGGAAAGAAATGCGGATGCGGTGCGAAGGCACAGAAAGTCACAGTTACTCCGCCAGGTGACATTCGTCCGGCTTTTAAGCATGATATTGACCAGATCAATTCTATTTCCATTAATCAGTTCAATGTTCCTCTCATTTCACCGGATCGTTTGGTTGTGCTCAACAAGGCTCCGTATGATGACAGAATGGATGAGGTTATTGTTGACGGCGAGGTTGTTGCAAGTATAAGGTTTGAGATCGATGGTCTGCGATGGGTACTTCTCACAAGGTTCGGTGGTGCACGCCGCATTTTTGGTGGCAAAGATAAAAGTCAGATGCGAAACTGGGTTGAGATCGATAAGGATGCTGTTAGTTTTATCGTTAAGGGGGCAAACGTGCTGTCACCCGGGATTGCTGATGCCGACCCTGATATTCGGGAAGGGGACGAGGTTGTTGTGCTTACTCCCGATGGAGAGATTGTTGCTGCCGGACGTGCTAAGATGGATGGTGCGACAATGCTCAAACGTGAGCGTGGTATGGCTGTCAAATGTCGCTGGAGTGAAGCGCCCTATGATGTTGACATACCGGAAGGCGGTCAGACATGGGACGATGCAGTGGTTGCAAATTCCTATATTTTGGATGGGTTCATTGAAAGGTCACACAAGTTCATCAGGAATGTCGCAGAGACTACCAACCGACCTGTGACGGTTTCATATTCAGGGGGGAAGGATAGTCTTGCAACTCTTCAACTTGTGAGTGAATGTTTGGATGATTATGAATTGATGTTCGCAGATACCGGACTTGAATTTCCCGAAACGGTTGAGAATGTGAAAATTGCTGCCAAACGATACGGTCATCCTATTCATGTGATCAGCGTGGGAGATGCATTCTGGGAATCTGTGGGTGATTTTGGACCGCCGAGCGTTGAGGTTCGATGGTGCTGTAAGGTTTGCAAACTCGGTCCGATCACGCAACTTATTGAGGATAATTATGATAACGGATGCCTGACCTACATTGGCCAGCGCAAGTATGAATCGAGCGCCCGTGCCAAGAGTGAGAGGGTATGGAAGAATCCCTGGGTTGGGAATCAGGTGGGTGCTGCACCGATCCAGGACTGGACTGCTCTACACGTGTGGTTGTACCTTTTCAGGACAGAGGCACCTTATAATCCGTTATATGAGCAGGGTTTTGACAGGATAGGATGCTGGCTTTGTCCTTCTTCGTCACTTTCGGATATTGTACATCTCAAAGAGACCCATCCCGAGATGGAGAAACGTCTCACTGACTACCTTTATGGGTATGCAGAATGCATGGGATTATCAAAAGAGTGGGTAGAACACGGATTCTGGCGCTGGCAAACACTACCATCGCACATTAAAGCCATTGCTGAGAAGAAAGGTATCAATACTGTGCCGAAAAGTGAGGGCAGAGATGTTCTCACTTTCACGATGACATCCGGTTACCAGCCATGCAAAGCAGGTGGCATGTCTGCTGAAGGTGGTTTTGGCACTGCGTTAGACCTTGTGCATCTTGAAGATTCACAAATGCTGCGAGCTGCGGGTGATGTGTCGTATATGGCTGGTGTGATCTCGGTTCTGAATGGAGAAGACCGCGCGCAGGTGTTTGCATCAGGGAACGTGACTGCACGGAGCGATACGGAAAAAAGAGCACGCAGGTTGATGCACAGGGTTGAATTATCCATTCGGCGCGCCCTCAAGTGTCATGGGTGTGGTGTTTGTGTTGGAAACTGCCCGAATGGTGTAATAGTTATTGAGGGTGGAGTGGGTGTTATCGGGGACGGGTGTGTGCATTGTGGTAAATGTATCGAGGTCTGTCCGGTTGTGAAGTTCGGATAGGACGAAGGCTTTTTTTTGTTTGTTGATTGAACTAAAAGCAATGCGGCAAACGGCGCAGGCGGCGGGTTTCGCCATGAACGAATAGATGAGCACATACAATCGGTTGTTTATGTCTACCTCATACACGTAAACGGTTACATTTTGTAACCGTTTCACTGCCTCCAATTTCCAGTAGGTGACAATTTGTCACCGACTCATTCCCTTCTTTTTTCAATGTCTTCCAAAAAATCCAAATAATCCCTGTCTTCAGACATAAACGACCTCTTTGAGTATCCGCTTGCCAATTCTAGGTCTTAATGCATTCTTCATTACAAGATCGACTTCAACTCCCAAAAGGTCAGAAAGATAATTTTTTAGCCCCACAAACGAAATGAGTCCAACGGGTTCATCGAACTCAACCAAAATATCAACATCGCTAGATTCGTTCTGTTCATCTCTGACATACGATCCAAATAATCCGATCTCTTGAACTTTGAATAACTTCTTCAACTTAGCTCTATGCTCAACGAGTGTTTTCTTTATACTTTCAGTTGTTTTCATGTTCTTTAATTAATCTATAATATATTTAATATATCCGCTAAAAAGCATGCAGGGTGATGCACAGGGTTGAACTATCCATTCGGCGCACCCTCGAGTGTCATGGGTGCGGTGTGTGTGTTGGAAAGTGTTCGAATGATGTGATTGTTATTGAGGGTGGAGTGGCTGTTATAGGGGACGGGTGTGTGTATTGTAGGAAGTGTATCGAGGTCTGTCCGGTTGTGAAGTTCGGATAGGGTGATGGGTGTTTTTTGTTTGTGGATTGAAATAAAAACGGGGAGACAAATGCCGCAGGCGGCGGATTCCGTCATAAACGAACAGATGAGTGCACACGATCGGTTGTTTATGGATGCCTCATGCATGTAAACGGTTATATTTTGTAACCGTTTGCTTGGGTCTGATAGTACTGAATAAGCCTCTGCGATTTTTTTAAACATTTCTTAGGCTTCTGGTAATTTGTTTTTGTCGGGATGATATAACATAGCCAACCTGCGATAAGCGGACTTAATATCTTTTTTGGATGCTTTCTTATTAACTTCCAATATTTCGTAATATGTTTTTTTAACTATGGGTTATTGATATTGCTTTGTTTTTGGTTTCGTGCACGTGATGTATGTCTTAAAAAGTTGTGTTTGTCATAGTTAACATTGGTTTTAAGGATACATCAAGCTTATTTATCCGGATATGATCTTACATTTTTAGCATGTTCCACAACCTTTGATGTTTTCATTAAAGATTGGGGGTGGGGAATTTTAAACCGCTGAAAATGGGAAATTCTTGATCGCCGTTGACATACCTGCCACTATGCGACGAGGATGGGTATTACATTACTTCATTTCCATTTGTTTTGCCACACAGAATTTACAGATAGCTTCATCATTATATTTCTGTTTGTCTTTTACAGGACAGAAATAATCCTCGTCCATTCTTTCAACAAAAAATCCGCCTGGAAATGGTGTTCCTTCCGGATGCGGGGGTGTATTTGTAATGAAGATATTGTACATAGCAGAAAAGTAGTATAGTACTACTATTTGAGGAACTTCATGTGCATCATTTAATTTTGATCCGAATCGTTCCAAGAATTCTTGATATTGTTCCATATCAAATGATTCATTTGGAGAATTATCACTAGAAAGTATTGATTTGAAATTATCAAAAAGATGCCCTAACATCTTTTTCTTAAACTTATCTTTATATACAGGGGGAAGGTCCTTACAATCTTTTTCAAAGAAGGCCTGTACTTTCATAAAATCAAAAATACTGTAGCTGCTCAGTTCTTTTTTGAAAAGCAGTAACATGCTCTGCTGATCAATGACAGATTCATGGAGTTCATGGACTCCTTTCAGTTTCTTAAATGTTGATCTGGCCAATTTAATCTTATACCACAAGTGATGAATTGATATTAATGGTTTTGGTAACTTAAAAGAATATTTACCCATACATCCAGCAATTTGGTATGAAAATACCCTCATTTTATTGCCCGTGGGTGTCCCGACGGGTCATGAATGTTTATTTCTATTTCTATTTCTACTTCTATAATTGCCGGATGATGGATTCAATAGATAGAATATGTTCATTCATTCTTTAATTTTTCAGCAATATCCATTCCAAGCCTCTCGGCTTCTTTTATGTCCCTGTCTATTGGCTTGTACTGAATTCTCAAGACAGGATCAATCACATTCATGCCTAATTTGCGCAATTTTTCAGCAATTAGAACAGGTGCTTCACCACTCCAACCATAAGATCCAAAGGCTGCCGCAAGTTTGCCTTTTACATCTGCATTCGCAAGTACGTCATCAATGAACTTTTCCATCGGGGGCAATATTTTATAATGGAATGTTGAAGAACCAATAGCTATGGCATCTGCCGCTTTTAGGTCTTCTAATTTTGCATCATAAAAACTAATTGATGTGGCATCTACATGTCGTTCTGAAAGTCCATGTGCAATTGCATCTGATATCATTTTTGTATTACCGGATGTGCTCAAGTACACAACCATCGCTTTTGCTTTATTTGGCATAGTTTCACCTTCCATAATGGAATTGGAATACATGTTGTTGACCCAATCCCATAATGACATTAAAAGTTATTTTAGATAAATGTTTTGTATAACGAGATTTTGAGTACAAAGTACATACAATTAACTGCTTCTAAAAACAATAAGCCTTATTAATGAATTAAATATAGGTATAATTATGGAATGTAACTATTGTGAAAATCAAGCCGAACCGGCAAAACATAGTCAGTGTACTGACGAAAATTTAGATGTAATTAAGAAAACAGTATCACGATCGTTTACATGTAGACGCTGCAAAGGAACTTTTTGTGCAGATCATAGATTACCGGAAACTCATGATTGTATTGGTTTATGTAAATGCGGATAGCTGTTGTAGGTTTTCTAATCGGCATTGCAAATAATAATTAGAATTCCAATCTCAATCCCATCCTTGCTTTCATAATTCTGGAGTAAAGAATTTTTTAGTTTAGAATCTATGGTACATGCGGCAGTTTTATCTGGAATATTGTGACAGTGAAAACTCCAACCACTGGTTGGAGAAATAGGCTGGAGCCATAACCTGATCATTCTTCCTCAACCATTTCGCTGACGTCAGCAAAATGCTCTACGCTATCGTTTTTTGCATTATTGCAAGATTTATTAATTTATTCAACTACTGCAAAAAATTCAGTCATTACTTAAATTCAAGATACAATTTTTGCTAACGATTTCGATTATTCAATTTAGTATATATGGAACGTGCCGCCTAGCGGCGGTAGCATTTGTTTTAGTTTCAGATAGAATAATCACATTTATGCAGCAATTCTAATACAGATATACAAATAAAAAAATAGAATTAAATATTATGAAATTTCATCTACACCGCAATACATCCAATCCCCCACATTCGTAGCCTTTTATCCCGAATACATGCCGCCAATGAAGCTCGTAACAACACCAAAAAGCACGCCTGTAATGACCTACATAAAGTCATACAACCCCAACATCAATCACTATTACCATTGAGCGAATCCTCAGCGATCTTCCCATCAACAATCCGTATTATCCTATCAGTCTTGGCTGCCATGCGCTCATCATGGGTCACAAGAATGAAAGTTTGATTATGCTCGCGGTTGAGCTTTCGCAACAGTTCATAGATATTATCGCTGGCCTTTGAATCAAGATTACCAGTAGGCTCGTCTCCGATAACTATACCAGGTTTATTTACCAGTGCCCGTGCAATAGCAACCCTCTGGTTCTGGCCCCCTGATAACTGGTTGGGTCTGTGTTTTAACCTGTCCCCCAAGCCCACCTCCTCAAGCATTTGACTAGCGATTTTGCGTGCTTTAGAGCGTTTTACTCCATTGATCAACAATGGCATCATAACATTCTCAAGAGCATTGAAATCAGGTAGCAGGTGATGGTACTGGAAAATAAAACCCAATTGTTTATTCCTTGTAATTGAACGCTGCTTATCAGACATTTTCGTCACATCGATCCCGTCCAGCAGGATAGTGCCGCTTGTAGGGGAATCAAGAATACCTATCTGGTTTAGCAGTGTACTCTTGCCGGAACCGGACGGACCGACAATAGCCAGGAACTCACCCTGCTCAATATTCAGGTTCACATCGTCAAGGGCCTTTATTTCCACTCCATCGCCAAATATCTTGGTCAGGTTCTTTATCTGGATTATATTCTTTTCAGACACTATAGATCGCCTCCACTGGATCCATTTTTGAAGCACGCCTGGCAGGGAATACTCCGGCTATGATATTAATTACCATAGCAAAAATACTGGCTGTGATGAAATTCTTGAATTCTATTACAACTGGCAGGTGATCCATTCCGAAATACATATCGGGAGGTATGGGTATGGTAATGGATGCAATTGCCGCCGATGCCAAATATCCCAATATACAACCGACAACAACCCCCATCATTCCTAAGATTGTCGCTTCCAGTAAAAATATCAGCATTATACTTCGTCTGGATGTGCCCATAGCCATTAACATGCCTATCTCACCCATCTTTTCCATAACTATCATAATCAGGACATTGGCGACACCAAAACCTGATATGCCGAAGATGATAATATAAAAGAAATAAACCATACCCTCCGAGGTCTCAAGAAGGGTCAGTATTTCTGCATTCTGCTCCATCCAGCTTATGGCATCATAGCCGGTCTCCCGGTCAATCCCGTTAGCAGTGGTATCAGCAGCATAAGCATCAGATATCCTAATCCCCATTCCTGTTATCACATCTCCGGAGCCATAGAAATCCTGCAACCTCTCAAGATTTACAAATGCCATTGTTTCATCAACCGGCGTTCCAGTCTGGAATATGCCTGTAATGGTAAAATCAGTAGGGTCTGCTCCCGGGATCTGGGCTGTGACAGTATCACTCATTCCCACATCAAGGTTTTTTGCAAGTTTAAAACCCAATATCATTCGACTGCCAGGATTTTCAATCGATGCAAACTCCCCGGCCAGCATATATTTATCCCTGTTAACGACCCGGTTCTCATCTTCGGGGTTGATACCGTACAACAGTACCCCTTCAGCGTTGTGTTTGTATTGCAAAGCAGCTTCACCCTGGAAATATGACGAGACACCTTTCACTCCTTCCAGATCATAGACATAGTTCTCAAGCCCGTGGTAGAGGTGTATGTAATCTTCGCCCTCCTTTGGCATGATCGTGATATGAGCCTGGTTCTCAGTTGTTGAATCGATCAATATACTTGTGTAACCGCCCATCATTGACATGAAGATTATGATTATTCCTACAGCCAGTGATACTGCAATGACGGAAAATAAGGTCTGTCTCCGGCGTGATTTTATATGTCGTGTGGCAACATCCAGTTCAAACATGGCAATACCTCTTGATCGCGGTAATATCATCAATCACGGCCAATTGCCTCCACCGGCTTAAGTTTTGAAGCACGACTTGCAGGGTATATCCCGGCTATGAGATTTATCAGGAATGTGAACAACACGATAATGACCGCATCCTGTATCCTGACAACAAACGGGATCGAGGTGATGCCGGCCATAACTTCAAATCCATAGTCATATGACCCCATATATAAGGATAACAACATTCCAAGAGTCACGCCAACTACAGCGCCTAGGAGTCCCAGGATGCTGCTTTCCATCATAAATATCATCATAATGCTTCTCCTGCGCACTCCCATTGCCATGAGCATGCCTATCTCTTTGGTCTTTTCCATGACAACCATGAAAAGAGTACTGACGATCCCAAAAGATGCAATAATGATGATAAGTCCTAGTGTGATGGCATTACTTGTACTCTCAAGTTTGAGTGTTTGTATTATTTCGGGATTCGTCTCTTTCCAGTCTGAAGCAGGATACCCAAAAGTATCTATCTTCTCTGATATGGCCTGTGCCTGTTCACGGTCATTACCGCGAACTAAGATAGTGGTCACAACGTTGGACACGTCAAGAAAATCCTGGACAGTTGACAGAGATGTAAATGCCAGAGTTTCATCCATAGGTGTGCCGCTGTTATAGATGCCCACAACTCTCAGGTTTACCGGATTCGCTTCAGGAAATGAAGCATCGATCGTATCTCCGATTTTCACATCCAGTGTTTCAGCAAGGGCATCACCAATCACAACAGTGTTGGGTGAGATCTCAAGATCCCTGAAATTTCCCTCGATAATATCATTATTGATGTGCAGCACGGAATCATGGGCATCAACCTGAATTCCCTGCATAACCACATTCTTGTTCTTGTTTTTGTATTCAAAAGTGGCTGGCCCGTAAAGGATGGGTGATACCGCCATCACGCCATCGATCCCATTGATGTTTTTGATCAGGTTACGGTACAGATGGATGTAATCTTCACCTTCCTGTGCTTCAATTGTTACATGTGGGAGTAGCGTGTCAACGGTCTTTGAATACATCTCATCAGTAAAACCCACCATAAGCGCCGTGGACCACATGAGCAGCATCACTGCCAGACCTACTGCAAGTATAGAAAAGATGGTCTGTCTGCGGCGAGATGTAAGATGCCGCAGGGCAATGAAAAGCTCATACATGAATATCACCTGCGTCTTTGGTTTGCCAGATATGCTATTATAAGAAGTGAAACTGTTGAAAAGATCGTAAGACCGGGTGACTCTTCGGTGGGAACCGGTTCAGATGTTTTGTTAACAAAGGGATCTTCTTCGACCTCTATGACCGTGTCCCATCTGTCAAGTATATCGCCGTCGTTACCCACTACCTTGAGTGTAAGTTCGTATATCCCTGCCGTAAGTTTGTCGCTCCATGCGACCTCGATGGTTTCGTCATCTCCTGACATCAGGACTGGGGATTTTTCAGATATTTCCTCAATTATATTACTGTTCTGTGTAACTGTGAATACGATATTACCTGTGAATGGAACCTGTGACTGACCGAGTAAGGTAACACTTGCACCTGTTTTATCCTTGTAGAGTTCGGTAATCCTGGCATCATCTTTTGCAGTGAATGTTTCTGATCTTGCAATGACAACAGCGGTTGGTGATGCGATTTTCACTTTTACCCTGATCGAGTATTCATGATCGTTATCAAGCCGTATGTTCCAGTTCTTTGAAAGAGGTGTCGCCTGCACCACATTAATGCGGCTGTCTTTGGCCCGGTAAACAACGGTATTCCCATCCACAAGCATGTATTCCACATCTGCCAGTACAGGTTCGGCACCCAGTGCACCTATCATTGGCGAGAGGATGATGCTGATCCCCATTGAATCAGGAACAATGTCCTTGATGTATATTTTTGGGATAGCCGCCCGTCCGTATGAGAAGTTGGAGTATCTTGTTTCGATGGCGTTGCCATTTATTGACATTACAATTTCGGTGCGGTAGTATCCTTCTTCAGGTTTGATGTTCCAGAATGCCACTTTGGTTATATCGGCATCAGGGGATATTTTTTTGATGTCGAATTGTTTTGAAGAGATTACTTTTCCATCGAATATCAAGTTAGACCTGACAACTATGTTCTCATAATTTTCATTTGAGTGGATCGTGAAGTCTGCCGAGTCAACGTCTGAATAGATATCAATGATGTTGATATCCTGTGCAGTGGCCGGTTGGACTGTGATTAATAGTAATAGCAATAATGTAAAAAAGATTGTAAGATTCCGTTTGGACATGTTATAATACCCTTCTGTTTGCTAACTGACCTTAGTCAGTTATTTGGTTTAGGTGATATAAACACTTTTAGTTTTTTGGGATTATTTTTGGATTTACACGGGATAATAGAATACTCCATTATTACTATCATAATAGTAATAAATATATACATTATTACTAATATGATAGTAATAACTAAAAAAAGGCGCACATCAGCATGGTATACGAACAAAGCATCATTGGGAGAAACCCGTGGTGGGTGACGGGAAAAGTGCCTGAAGTACTACATGGCATTCGTCGCACAGAATATCTTGAAAAAATAGATGGGCGGTTCAAAGATCGGAAGATACTTGCAGTGCTCGGAATTCGAAGGAGTGGTAAATCTACACTTTTGTACCAGTCGATAAGTCAACTTCTCGCATCAGGTGTGAATCCCAAAAACATATTTTACATTAATGCTGACGACCTGCGGAAACCTGCAAGAGAGAATCTTGAGCATGCATTGGATTTTTGCCAGCAGAAGAACATGGTCTCACTTAAAGACGAGAAGATCTATGTTTTCATTGATGAGATACAGAATGTCAGAGAATGGCAGTTGCTCATGAAAAAGTATTATGACCTGAAATATGCCGCAAAATTTGTTGTATCAGGGTCATCATCCAGTCTTATCTACAAAGATTCATCTGAAAGCCTTGTTGGGAGGATAGATTTTCTTGACGTATTTCCGCTCACTTTCAGGGAATTTCTGCAATTCAATAATGTAATTGTGCCCGAAGTAAAACTTGACCTTCCATCATTAAAAGATGCCTACTACGAACTTTCGTTAAAGCAGAACGAGATACTGGGTTATCTTGCACAGTATCTCAAAGTCGGAGGATTTCCCGAATGGTTTGAGGTAAAGAATGAAGAGATGTGGTTTAAGATATTATCTGAGGAATACACGAGCCTGCTTTTGTACAGGGATATTGTGAAGGCGTTTAACATACGTGACCCCCTTCTTCTTGAATCTCTTTTTAAGTTCGTAGCCTCTCATTCAGGAGAACGGTTCAGTTATCTTGGGATAGCAAAAGAGATCAGTGCCGACAAAGAAACATCAAAACAATACCTGTATCATCTTGCAAATTCGCGTATGATATACCTGTCAGGCTATTTCACCAAGAGCAAAAAAGCGGCAGAGAGGAAAAAAAAGAAGATATATTTCTGTGATATCGGACTTAAGAATTCTTTTGCAGGGGAGCAGGATATAGGTTTTGATGCTGAAAATTCTGCATTCCTGCATTGCATGAAAGGAGTTTCACAAGACCTGTTCGGAAAGGTGTTTTACTGGTTTGACAAAAACATGTATGAAACTGATATCATAATGAGCTGTAAGTCAAAGGTAACGCCGATAGAAGTGAAATACAGGGAGAGGAAATCATTTGATGCAAGAGACCTCAAAGGGCTTATAGATTTTTGCAAGGAATTCGATAACGAGCATGCATTTGTTGTCACAAGATCAATGTTGGATGAGAAGAATATCGAAGATATTCGAGTTACTTTCGTTCCACTGTGGTTGTTTTTGCTTGCGTTCTGATCATCATGAAAGATCTAAAAAAGCATCTCTCAACAACACCGCATCCCCTTCAAGATTTGGACTCTCGCATATCACAAGCCCCTTGATATTAAAATCGAAAAATGCCTGCATTAGTTCAACGTACTTAAGATCCGAATCCTGAAGGATCAGGTGATTCTTTTCACCCTTTCTGCCGTATTCTATACCTGAAACATGGATGTGCATATCATCAAGCCCCTCGCGCCCGAGTGCATTTTCCACCTTGCCCAGTGTCGCAGCAAACTCCTCATAGGAATTCTCGGCACCAGCACTTCTTGCATGCAGGTGTGAAAAATCGATACATAGCATGACGCCTTCGAGTTCGCTGCTCAGTTGCAGCAACTCGTCCAGATTGCCGAATTGAGTAGGTTTTCCTGTGGTTTCAGGGCGGAGCACGGCATTGATACCCTCATCGTCAAGCCGCGCCGCAAGGTCGCTAAGCAATCCGGCAACCCTTTCAGAGACCTTTTTGCTACTGTTCTTAAGGTAAAATGCCGGATGGAATACAATGGACTCTGCCCCGCACAGTGCCCCGATGCGTGCGGATTGGTATATTCTCTCAACACTTGAGTCGATCTTTTCCTGCTCTTTCGAATTGAGATTAATGTAATATGGTGCGTGTACGCTGAGAGCTACATTCTCCGTTTGTGCGCTCTCAAAAACGAGCTGCGCGGTCGCTTCCCCCATGCGCACGCCACGAACGAACTCAAGTTCCATGCAGCCAAGCCTGAGTTCACGTATCCGCTTGATGCCTGCGGCACTGCTTCTTTCTTTCGTGCTCAGGGGCGTACCTGCGGTTCCGAACAGTAAACTCTTGCGTGCCATAGTTGATCAGAGAATCCCGAGATAGTCTTTCAATTCATCAACACGCTCAGGAGATATTTTTTTGGCAATGACCTCCATCAGGACATCAATGTCTTCAGGATCAAGTGACCGTACTTCTTCCTTCCCTTCAAAAATGAGGTTAGTAAGAAATTCAAGTTCATTTACATCCAGCCTTTTTAGTCTTTCACCAAAATCTTCGGATGATTCTGCAAACTTGTGGGATATGGGACGCAGGATAAAAGGATAGGGGTGCCCCATCGGTGAGTTCATGCTGCCCCCGGCTTCGGGCGCCAGTTTGTTGAAAATCTCAACTTCCTTGTCAGTGAATTCGCGATGCATACAGAGTTGTTATGCTGAATGGATTTATATATATTGATTGTTTAATCGTTCGTGTTTGTTTAGTGTGGCATCGGTGTGGGTGAGAAATCCTCGCTGACGCTCGGATTGACTCAAACTATATGCTTATAAAACATATACTACAAGAAAAGAAAAATAATTGTATGTGTTGTATCCCAAGTTTGACAGTTATCACTCTTTCTTGAAGAGAATGTCTGCTCTTTTGCTCTGTAATTCTCACATATTGTCAGGAAAACCGATTTGACAGTTGAAAAATTATCTACTTAGAATCTACGTAATTTCCTGTTTTCCCCTCAAAATCAGTGTATTCATTGGGTCAAAATTCGCATAAATGAA
>JAMJFS010000011.1 GCA_023544565.1 Methanosarcinaceae archaeon | reverse complement strand
TGTCCAAAGTGTGAACGCATAAACAAAGCTGGATTTCCAGATGATGCAACACAACTTTAGACCATCTAAATAAATACAAAAAATGAAATGCTGCTATAACAGTGTTTGCACTTCATGTTACAATGACAAGTAATGAAAAATGTTACAATTGATAGTAAACTGATGATGTGAAAAAAGTCTATAGTGCTCCGATGGGGATTTGAACCCCAGTCGCAGGAGTGAGAGTCCAGCATGATTGGCCGTGCTACACTATCGGAGCAGTATGAATATCGCCTGACAACATATGCAAAAGTAACTTAAGCATTATTAAACTTTCGTTCGCGTTAAACCGCAATACATAATTCTATAAATTATATACTACGAGAAAATGCTCACTTCGTTCGCATTAACTCGCACTACATGTTTATAAAACATATACTACAAAAAATATTAAAGTGGACAGGAGTCCACCTTATGCGAACATCCCGGCAGGAACATTTGATTGTTCTTCATCTTCTACCACTTTATCAAAACCATCCTGAATATCCTGCATTGTGACTTCCTTGCCACGTCTTCGGATAACAAACATTCCGGCTTCCTTGATGATAACATTCAGGTCAGCACCGCTAAGACCATCAGTTTTCTTTGCGACCTTATCAAGATTCACATCATCGGCCAGATTCATCTTCTTGGTATGGATCTTCAATATCTCCAGACGGCCCACTTCATCAGGCAGGGGTATCTCGATCAAACGATCAAACCTGCCAGGGCGCAAAAGTGCAGGATCAAGCAGATCGACCCTATTTGTCGCAGCGATGATCTTCACATTACCGGATGTATCAAAACCATCCATCTCTGCCAGAAGTTGAAGCATCGTTCGGTTGACCTCTGCAGAACCGGTCGTGCCATCATGGGTACGCATACCGCCCACCGCATCGATCTCATCAATGAAAAGAATAGATGGTGCCTTATCCCGTGCAAGTTGGAACACATCCTTAACAAGCCTCGCACCCTCTCCAACAAATTTCTGGACAAGATCAGAGCCTGACATGCGTATAAATGTCGCACTCGCCTCAGATGCCACAGCCTTTGCAATAAGCGTCTTTCCGGTGCCAGGAGGACCATAGAGCAAAACACCAGATGGGGGCTCAATGCCCACATTCTCGAATAGTTCCGGCTCGGTCAGTGGCAATTCCACAGACTCAACAACTTCTTTGATAACATTTTCAAGACCGCCTATCATATCATAACCGATGCCGGGTGAACGGATCACTTCCATTACCTGAGCACGTACATCCGCAGCCCTGTTGATAACTGTGATAATTGAAAATGCAGCATTCACACAAACGCGCATACCAGCCTCGACCTCACCCTCCAACTCAGGCGGGATCTGGGTCATAACCTCCTGGTTATTGCCGTGCTGCCTGATAAGTGCCAGATCATCTTCGACCTCCAGCACACTCGCAATAAACAACGGTGGAGTTGTCAACTTATCCAATTGATCTTTGAGATTATTTGCCTCCTGCAAATAATTATTCGCGATCATACTCGTCTCAAGGAGCTTCGCCTTCATAGCCTCGTTCTGTATCCTGAGAGTTTGAATCTCATTTTCCAGAAGATGAACATTCTTACTCTCAACAAAGATCGAATCTGTTAGGGATTTAGCATTCGAATTAACATTTTCTACAGGTGATTCTACACTAGCATCAGACATGTGTGTAATTATGGCTACATATAATATAAAGTCAACCAATGAGTCAAAAATGGCTCACATTTATCACTAATTTTCATCCAAATATTCTGTTCACTGATAACCAGTATAGTAATTGTGATAAATGTATTTATCCTTAATGAAGATATTATATGGCTTTATTTAAGAAATTACTAGATAATAACAGTTTTTAACTAAAAAAACTAACCCCCTTACTTCCACTGGAGCATTCACATACTATTTATAAAAATAACACATACATATAATTAGACAATACTTAAATTGAAAATCATTCATATCATAACATATTAGAAAAAAAGCCATAATATTGCTTTAAATTTGTTTAAAACATATAAACACATAAATAAATAACAATGCTTATATATTAGATGTTACAATCTATAAATTGCACAATGAATAACAACTCATCGTGTTGGTTGTAAATACAACCAGACATGTGAAGATTATAACAAAACAGCAAAAAACCATAGTCTGAGGGGATGAATGGTTTACGAATCCACTGTCTGAGGGGATGGGTGGATTCGATCAAGAGGCAAAAGGATGAAGGTTCGGATTGAGATCTTCGAGGACGATGGCTCCGAAAAAGCTAACGCCCAATTTAATGGAAAACTTTGGAAGGAATACGTAATTAATTTTATCAATTCTGTTGACGACACGGAACTTCCAACAACCGAACCTTCATCTAAAACACCTTCACAACAACAGGCACAATATAACATCAATACTGCAATACCATCGCAGCAGCAAATGCCACCAAACCCACAATTACAGAATTATCCATATCCACCTAACCCATACCAAAACCCGAATCCAAACCCAACAATGCAACAGCCATATTACTATTATCCACAGCCTGTTCAATACCAACCACAATTTCAGACCCCACCACCGGTCTACCCCCAACAATTGCAACAGGCTATCTTTCCTAATAACCAACCACCACAACCGCAGCAATACACTGCCCAGCCGGTAGCCACATTACAACCACATGCACCATTACAGACACAGACGCGTCAATCCCAGGTCCCACTACGTGACAAGATCAAAGATACAACACTTACAATAAGCGAGCGCCTGGAACTGTTCTTGAAATACGAATATCCGCACGTGTGGTTCACATCCCAGGAGATCCAGGGACATTATGAGCGAGTATATGGATTTATCAAACTGAGTACGGTTTCAACATACCTTTCTCGCATGTACCGGAAAACCCTTTTAGATAGACGTGGAAACCGCACCCAGCGCGAGTATATGTATATTTCTAATGAATTTGACAGCAGACCCCACACTGAATATGCAGCCACCCCTGCGATCAGTGAGTTCATACGATGAGATATTAAAACGAGATACTGAAACTCGTTCTTTTTTTATGTTTTAGTAATGTTCACACATTCACAATTATGTTTTTTATTGAGTTAATGTGTGATCGTGCAAACACGATGTAAACATACGTGCTTATATATGATAGAATCACGACCAACCCGCAAGAATACGTTTATAGGTGTTCACACCCATATTCACATCTACGATGCGTCCTTTCAAACTTGTATCCGACTATAAACCAAAAGGCGACCAGCCAAAAGCTCTTTCAAAACTCACAGACGGGGTGCTGAAAAAGCAAAAGCACCAAACATTATTAGGTGTAACCGGTTCCGGCAAGACATTCACAATCGCAAATGTGATCGAGAACGTCCAAAAACCTACACTTGTCATTGCACATAATAAGACACTTGCAGCCCAGTTATATTCGGAATTTAGAGATTTCTTTCCTAACAATGCTGTTGAATACTTTGTCAGTTACTACGACTATTACCAGCCAGAGGCATATATCCCTACAACTGACACGTATATTGATAAAGATGCACATATCAATGATGAGATCAGCAGGCTGCGCCTTTCTACAACAAAATCATTGATCGAGCGCAGGGATGTCATTGTAGTTGCAAGCGTTTCCTGCATCTATGGGCTCGGCTCTCCTGAAGAATGGCAGGAGATGGCAGTTATTCTTACATTGGGAGAGGAGATCAATAAAAGCCATCTTTTTTCCAGCCTTATAAATATTCAATACGAACGAAACAGTATAGATTTCAAGCCGGGCACATTTCGCTCACGCGGAGATACGGTAGAGATATATCCCGCGCAAGAAAATCACGGCATCCGTGTCGAACTTTTTGGGGATGAGATCGACAGGATATCCTATTTTGACCCTGTTACAGGCAAGGTGCTTGATTCCATAGAAAAAGGTGAGCGACTTGTCATTTATCCCGCCAAGCATTTTGTGATGCCACAGGAACGTATGGAACAGGCGATAAAGTCCATCGAGGCAGAACTTGAGATCGAGTCTGCCAGACTGGAGAAAGATAATAAACTTCTGGAAGCCCAGCGTCTCAGACAGCGCACCAAATTTGACCTCGAGATGATGCGTGAGATCGGATACTGCTCCGGCATCGAGAACTATTCCCGCCATTTCGACGGTCGCGAACCAGGAAAACCACCATTCAGTTTACTTGATTTCTTTCCTGACGATTATCTGATGGTCATCGATGAATCCCATGCAACCATCCCGCAGATACGCGGAATGCACAATGGCGACCGCGCCAGGAAAGATGCGCTTGTAAATAACGGATTCCGCATGCCATCGGCGTATGATAACCGCCCCCTGCGATATGATGAGTTCGAGAAGCGTATCAATCAGGTGATATACGTTTCTGCCACTCCTGCGGAGTATGAACTTGAGAAAAGCAAAACTGTTGTCGAGCAGGTTATCCGCCCGACAGGTCTTATTGACCCCGATATAATCGTGCGCCCTGTGGACAACCAGATCGACGACCTGATCGGAGAGATCAAGAAGGTTACTGAAAGAGGTTTTAGAACCCTTGTTACAACACTTACAAAACGCATGGCAGAAGACCTTACTGATTACCTTCTGGAAATAGGGATCAAGGTCAGGTACATGCATTCGGATATCAATACCCTTGAGCGTGCACAGATCGTGAGAGGGCTGCGAAAGCGGGAGTTCGATGTGCTCGTGGGCATCAACCTTTTGCGGGAGGGACTGGATATCCCGGAGGTTGCTTTTGTTGCCATCCTTGATGCAGACAAGGAAGGATTCCTGCGCTCGGAGCGGTCACTTATCCAGACCATTGGCCGGGCTTCAAGAAATGTGGAAGGGCGCGTGATATTGTATGCCAATAATATCACAGGTTCGATGGAGCGTGCCATGAAGGAAACAAACAGGCGACGCGAGATCCAGCTCGAATATAATAAGAAACATGGTATTGTCCCGCAAACGATCCAGAAAGCGATCCAGAAGGAACTGGTTAAGATGGATGCAGGAGCAAGTGGCGAGGTTTCAGGTGTTATGATGATCGCAGAGGATATGTCTGCTATGGAGATATCGAATATTATTATCGATCTTGAGGCTGACATGCATCTGGCTGCAAGGAATCTTGAGTTTGAAAGGGCTGCCCAGATCCGTGATAAGATCAAGGAACTTCGGACAAGTTATTCATTGTGATGCTGGTTAGCGCCTTCGGGACTGCATCATGAATCTCATTCGGTCCATCTCATCTACATTGGATTGGCGGATCGCGCGCCCTGTGTGATATAAAAAAACGTCATCGAGGGTTGGTTTTCTGAGATTTACCGATTCGATCGGGAAATTCTTTTCTGAGGCGGCAGTGAGAAATTGAGGAATGGCGCGCTCGCCTGATGGTACAGTGATCCTGATGGTGCTGCCTGATATGGATATGTCGGTCGCAAGGTCAAGTTCTTTGCAGACTTTGAGCAACCCTGTTGCGCCGTCCTCTGTTGCGGTTGTGAGTGTGATGATGTCGCCGCCAAGTTGTGCTTTGAGGTCCGTGGGTGTGCCAAGTGCGGATATCTTACCGTGGTCGATGATCGCGATCCTTTTGCATAGACTGTCTGCTTCTTCCATGTAATGGGTTGTGAGCACCATTGTGATGTTCTCTTCGCGGTTGAGTTTCTCGATATAGTCCCATATATGGTTTCGGGTCTGGGGATCAAGTCCGAGTGTGGGCTCGTCCAGGAAGAGCACCTTTGGGCGGTGCATGAGTCCTCTTGCGATCTCAAGCCGTCGCATCATGCCGCCTGAGTAGGTCTTTACGATCTCATCGGCGCGTTCGGATAGTTCTACAAGTTCAAGAACTTCCGTTATCCGCTCACTGCGTAAATCTTTGGAAAGCCCGTACAGCCGCCCGTGCAGGTCAAGATTCTCCCGACCCGTAAGCCTGTCGTCAAGGGTGTTGCCCTGGAATACTACGCCAATCGACCTGCGCACGCGGGTGGGTTTTGAACTGATGTCTGCACCCCAGACTGTGGCGTTGCCTGATGTAGGTTTGAGCATTGTGGAGAGCATGTTGATGATTGTAGTCTTGCCGGCCCCATTGGGCCCCAGAAGTCCGAACAATTCCCCTTTTTCTACGGTGAGGCTGACATTGTCTACAGCAGTCAATTCTTTGAAGTTACGAGTCAGGTTTTGTATGTCAATTGCATATTCCGTCACTTTTTGCCCTCGTATTTTTGGAGTTTATGATTAAGAAGATGAAACACAGAGTACATTATGGATTTTCTCGTCATCCCTGTGTCTTCCGCATGTCCCCCTAACCGCTCCAGAACAAAGTTAAAAAGTATCTGAATCTATTTATATCAATTTATTTTATGAGGCACAAAATCGAATTTTTCCACACGATATATTATCAGTATTGTTTGGTTTTTAACTATAATTAGATGAGCAATAATGTTATATAAAAAAACTATTAATTATATATATTAAAAATATATACTTTTAGTTGACCCGAGTATAGCGAGGATTTTCTCAGAATTAAGTCATGATATATTTCCCACCATATGGCCGCAGGTAGAATGAGTACATAAATAACCTGATATGAAAATAGTATTTAGTAAAATTATATTCCTGCGAGGAACATATTGTTCATATAATTGACATAAAATGAAGATATACCAATTATAAAATCAAATTAATATGAAATTGAATATTTAGCGATAAAATCTCAATAAAATACGCGATTCTTCGCCCCCATGGGATTCTTTTCTACTGTAAAGATAAACCTTATATACTCATCATCATAATGATGAGTATGAGAAAAACATGTTGCCCACATGATTGGACTCAATAGGTGAGATAATGGCTAAAATCGTACACGCACAAACCGTACTGTCTGAAGATGACCTTGTTGCACTCAAACAGAAATGTAAAGAGTCGTCAACCAAGGAAGCCTTGAGCATTGCAGTGCAGCATTATCTCGAATGTGAATACACCGACATTGGAGATCAAATGTGGACAAAAAAACTCGAAAGAGTTGTCCAAAAAAAGCAACAGATGGGTGTATAATAATATATCGGAGGAGAGATAAAATGAGCAAAGCAAACCAATTTGTAAGAGAAGAGGATGCAGTATCCCCGGTCATCGGCGTAATCCTGATGGTCGCAATCACTGTAATTCTCGCTGCAGTTATCGCAGCATTCGTATTCGGCATGGGACCACCAGAACAGGCACCACAGGCAGCAATTAGAGGTAGTGCTGTAGATGTTGGCACCAATGCTACAATTAAACTTGAACACCAGGGTGGAGATGCAGTGACAATGACTGAAGCAGCTACTAAAATAACAGTTTCAGGTAGTACTATCTCGGGTGCTGACGGAGAAATAATCGATGCAAATCGTGTTATAGATGCTGATGGCAGATTTGAAGCTGGAGATGTTTGGTATATAGCCCTAGAAAACACTACCCTTAGATTGGGTAATACTTCAATAAATGCTAGAAGTACAACGTCTATCGCAGATCCTGGAGATATTTTAAACGTCAAACTTATCGACGTTGCAAGTCAGCAGATGATTGCAGACCTTGATGTCAGGTTCTAAACCTAATGTAAATCTGGCGCTTTAACCGGCGCCAATCTTTTTTTTATTTTTTGATTTAACTAATAGTATTATATACAATTATATTCATAATATATTTGAGAATTTATTATATTTGGAGATTAAATGAATTACTCTGACAAATTTTTAAAAGAAGAAACTGCCATATCACCGGTTATAAGCACGATTTTAATGATCGCAATGGTCGTAATTCTTGCTGCATTGATTGCAACATACGCATTCGACGATGTTAATGTAGTCACGGATGTGCCTCAGGCAAGTTTGAGGGCAATTAATCAATCAACAGATGGTTTTACTCTGGAGCACCAGGGCGGAGATGAGATCAATCTGAATAATACTAGATTATTGGTTGCAGGTAAGGATGTTTCTATAAATGGCTCAATTAAATCAGGTGAAACGATTTTCATTAACACCACGTTGGCGATTGGAGACCAAGTTAAATTTATTGATGTTTCATCCCAGCAAGTAATTGCAGAGTTCACTGCAAGATATTAGTCAAAATTTATTGTGGCCTAATCTGGCCTATTTTTTCTTTTTGTGTTCGATTTTTTGATTAACCGGCGCGCCGTTTTTTGATTGGACAATATCAATTTCGGGTTTGAGTTTTAAGCATTTAGGGTATTAATCAACCGCAGATAGACGCAGATGCATGCAGATACGCTCCGCGTTGGTTTTGATTAATCACAGGGGTTTCAGGGGCGGCTTGCATATCGATTTACAACTCTGTGACCTTGTGGCTTTTTGATGGTTTTTTTGTGGATGGATCTTGGAATGCGCCGATTGAGTGTGGTAGATTGTGGTGCATTTCGACGGGATCGACAGGATGTGCTTTGCGTTGGTTCTACTGCCTCTGAACCGTGTGTTTGGTTGATTATATCACAAGTTTGAAATGGTTAAAAGTACCTTTATTACATTTGTTAACAATAATTGATAGTGGTGAGTTAAATGAGTGAATATTTGACCGATGAGGGATTAAAATTTTTAATTCCAAAATATTACAAAAATAAAACAGAATTCTTGGATGAGGCTGTTAAATTGGTATTGCGTTCCAATCAGACGATCAGATTGTAAATGGCAATAAGCATTTATTCAAAAAATAAGGCTTCGCTTGCAAAGGCAGCTGAGATAGCAGGTGTTACTACGCCGGAATTTAAAGAGATTCTTGTTGAAAAAGGGTACAAGAGGGTTGTGGATGGGGATCCAATTGAAAAAATAGATCATACGATCAAAGAGGTCTTTGGATGATTCCTGTGGCCGATACTGATATTTTAAGTATGTTCGGTAAGGTTAGATCAATTCATATTTTAAAACAACTTTTTAATGAACTTTATGTTCCTACAGCAGTGTATGAGGAATTATTAAGGGCAAAAGATACAGGTTTGTCATTTATTAATTATGTTCTTGATGACATAGAAGTAGTTAATCTGGATGATGTGGAACACCACGAATACATTTCACTACTAAAAAATGAAAAATATCTTCACAAAAGTGAAGTTCAGGCAATCATCATCTGTAAACACAGGGTGGAGTACTTCTTACGAATGATAAAAAAGCAAAGAATTTTTGTATCAAAAATAGTATTCCATACTTTGACATCAAAAGTATTCTTCGGGCATTTCTCTTGAAGGAGATTTTGGATAAAATCGACTTACGTCAATTAATTTTGCAATTTGAAGACACTGACAATACCACAATTAAGGGGATAGATGAAATATTTACGGCGAAACAGATAAAGTAGTATAACTTTATTTTTTATGACAAATCATTGCATTTGTGTAGGCTGTTTGATATAAATTAAATATTCTGCGCGTGGTTTATTTATGGATCTAAAATTGTGCTGGCTTAGAGTTTTGGACTTTTTATTTTTATATTAAGTGGCTGCACAATGTCGGTTTGGATGTTAATTGATTGCTCACTCGGATTGCAATTCTGCGCTCTTTGCGTGCTTTGTGGTTGAATTTTTGTCATACATTCATTTGCAATAATGGGTTTTCGTAAACGCAGACACACTCAACGTCACCCTCACTGCCTGCGAACAGCACGCTCGGCATTTTCGATGCACATGCTTTCCTTCCCATCCATAAAAATACGAACTACACCGCCGGATTCGGAAACAGTGACTGCTATCGCCACAGTATCTCTTGTAATAGCGGCGGCGGATACGTGGCGACCGCCAAGTCCTTTATCAATATCAATATCCTTTGCATCAACATCAAGATACCTGCCTGCAGCCTTAATGATGCCATCTTCCGACACAACAAAAACGCCATCAAGTTGGGCGAACTCTTTAATAGACTCCCAATTCTGTTTATTTAGAACGGTACTGTCCTTATCCTCATGTCCCGTATAGGGGTTTAATATCATCTGATGTGATCGTTTCATCACTTCATCTTCATCTGCAACAATGAATGCAGTACCGACCTGTTTTCCTTCACGTCCGGTTGCAGCAACACTAAAAGCAATTGTCAGCACCGCTCTCATGACATCAGGAGACACCCTCTCCTCGCACTCCTGCATTGTCTTGATCAAAGGATTATCGTCAATATCATGAACAACAATAGCACTCGAATCTTTAGTACCCACAATTCCCACAACAATACCGGATGTTAATTGTCCAAGCATCTTTTCGATCGCTGCTACATTCTCAATATATTCTATCTTTGCAGCAACCTCACGGGTGATCTGATCAGAAATATCTTTCGCCTGCCTTTCCTTATCGATCCCCGAAGAAACCAGATGTTCGATCACACTCTTTGGTTTAACAGATGCAAAATAGATCGGTATAATTGTAGTAACAACATCAAACTGAAAATCCCCAGATACAACTATCGCACAAGCCTTAACTTCTTCAGCTAAACGTATTGCCGACCTTGCAACTATATTAGTAGTATCCATTTCATCCCCTTGATGATGCTGAACTATTTGTACCATTAGTATCAATTATTTATTGACAACTAATAAGTATAATATTACAACTTATAAGTTGTACTCCATTGTAAATATAAATTTAGGTCAAATGACCGGTATCAACATCAAACTCGTATATATCGAAGTATCAAGTAGGGGGTAAACACATGATCCGAACTTTTATCGCAGTAGATCTGCCACAGGATTTCGTAGAAAATATTACACGTATCCAGTCAAAACTAAAGGATTTCAATGTTAAACTTGTTGAACCAAAACTTGTTCACATAACGCTCAAGTTCCTGGGAGATATAAACGAGAACAAGATCGAAACGATCGCAGAGGCTTTAGACAGAATAACCACCCCACCATTTGATGCAAGGATCGGAAATGTCGGCGTATTCCCAAAGCCCCAATATATCAAAGTGGTCTGGCTTGGAGCACAAGGCAACTTCGAGCAACTGCATGGCGATATAGAATCGGCACTTAAACCTCTCAAAATTAAAAAGGATAAGATTAGTTACACCGCACACGCAACACTCGCCCGCGTGAAACACATTCCAAAAGAAGAAAAAGATGCATTCCTCAAGTTTCTCAATGATATCAAAAATGTAGATGTCGGCACGTTTCACGTAGATTCCATCAAACTCAAAAAAAGCACATTGACACAGGAAGGTCCGATCTACGAAACCCTGCACGAAGCAAAGTTAAAGTAAGCAGGGAGAAGTGAGCAGGAAGAAGTGAGCAGGGAGAAGTAAGCAGGGATAATAAACGCTTGTTAGATCGTTTTGATCTTGAATCAAACCGAATAAGAAGAGCGATTACTCGCCCTCCATCTTCTAAGAACGGTACGTGAAAATTTCCCTTCATACCGCTCAACCCTCTATAACCCTTATCGTAAACCGCCGCAGGCGACACATCCCCTTCAATATGAAAAGAGTTGACAAATGTATAAAATATTCAAATATTTTGTTACGAATTAAATTGTAGTTAATTAGTCATGAAAAAGTAAACGCAGAGAGTGTAGAGAGTTGTATTTTGTCTCTCTGCGTGCTCTTCTTTGTAAATTATTCATTAATTATCAGTGTTTTTGGAATATGCCGCCTGCGGCAGGTTGTTGCATCGCCATCAAGACTGGTAAATCAAACCCGTCATATCCAATAGTTGTTTTTTTAAAAATGAGAGAGCATGTACATCTCAACATCAAAGACCATCTCAAAAATAAATTCACCACTTACAGGTCCTTCAAGTACAACTCCCACGTCATGACCGTTCACAACATCAAGATTTGCATCCATAATCCATCTACCACTTGCATCCTGCATCCCATTCCTGAACAGGATAACATCCCCATTCAAGAACACGCGCTTTTTGACACCATTTGAATATTGATACACGATGGTATTATTCTCAACCACCCATTCCGTATCTGTGAGATTCCCATTCGTATCTGGGTCAGGATCAACACCAAAACCTACGAATTTTACATTATCGGGCAAAGATAGTTCAACAACACACATCGAACCACCGGCACTGCGCCTATCCAGAAGATCACGCGCCGCACCCTGTTGGAGCGAAGTGATCTTGAGTGCAGCATCTGTGATCTGCTCATCAACATCTGCACCCTGCATAACCGGCATGACATTCCCCCACGAAACTGCGATAAGTAACATCACAGCACCCGTGAGTGCCAGATACACCACCAATTTGAGTGGGATAGTATCCACTCCGCGAGTATCGTTCAAAAAAATGCGCATTCTGCCTGACATTTTGCTTGTGTCCAAATCCTGCCACATCAATTAGTTTCAATCAAGCCATTCAAAGAACTTATCCAGTGCTCTACGGCGGTGAGACAATGTATTTTTCACCGCGTCACCGAGTTCACCAAACGTCTGCCCCTCATATTCGAATATAGGGTCATACCCAAAACCGCCACTTCCGCGCTCTTCATATGCAATCTGCCCATCAACCGTGCCGGTAAACACAACAGGCTCGCCGCCAGGTTCACAATATCCGACAACTGATCTGAATGTGGCACTTCTATCTACCTCATCTTCCATCAATTTCAAGACCCTCAGGTTGCCCAGATTCTCCTCCACAAATGCAGAATATGGACCCGGAAATCCGTTCAAAGCATGGATGAACAAACCGGAATCATCAACCATAACCGGCATCTTCAATTTTTCCGCAGCCCATTTTGCACCGTATGATGCAATGGGTTCAAGTTCATCTTCCTGAAGTTCGGGATAACCATGGTTATTCTGGATCACCTCAATATCCTTTGCTGCAAGGATATCTTTCGCTTCCCTCAGTTTCCCCTTGTTGCCTGTAACAAATACGATCTTACGCATACCTACCTCTTTTCTCGATCTCTTTAACACGTTTTATGACATCATCGGCATTCTCGAATGTTCTGCTGTATCCTTTGCAAAATGCCTCGATGAGTTTTTCATGGTCTTTGTGTGTACTCTCAAATGTCTGGAACAGTACATGCACGTCCACTCCCTGTGATTCCACGATCCTGCTAACGAATGCAAGCCCGAAATCGATCAGGTATATCTTATCATCATGAAGTATAATATTGGATGTGGTAAGGTCCCCATGGATGATGCCGCCACTGTGAAGCCTTCCAACCACCTCACCCACGCGCTCACTCAACTGCGGGGTCATGACGTTTTTGATCGGCTCCCCTGTAATATATTCCATTTCGATCGTGGAGCCATTGATATCATAGATAATTGGTGTTGGAACCCCGACACGCCTTGCTTCAGACATCAGGCGCGCCTCTGCACGTGTCCTCTCTTTGCGTATCCTCTCATCCAGTTCCACCAGACGATAGCGTTTTGGCACACGCTCTTTGATAATAACTCCATCTTCGAGATGGATCGTTGCTTCTGCGCCGCTTGTGAGGTGCATTTATTTTGTCCCCTCGTTATCCGAATCTTCAGCAATCCATATTACCTCAACATCATCAGGTCTGAAATTGGGATTGACATGCGATCTGTCGATATCTGTCACTGTGCCGGATTCGAACATGATAAGTCCCAGGTATGCGATCATGGCACCGTTATCGCCCATGAATCGTTTTTCCGGCACGTAGAATGATGCACCGCGGTCATCACACATGATGTCAAGCATTTCCCGCAGGCGCATGTTGGCACCAACTCCGCCTGCAAGGAGTACTTCACTCTTGCCGGTATGTGCGAGTGCGCGCTCGGTAACTTCTACCATCATTGCAAAAGCAGTTTCCTGGAATGAATAACAAACATCTTCAATTGATGCATTTTTCAGTGCATCTGTTGCTGCAGTTGAGAGTCCCGAGAATGAGAAATCCATACCTTTGACCACATAAGGCAGTGGAATGTATTTGTCAGCATTTTTGGCGTATTCCTCGATCTTGGGACCACCCGGATGACTCAATCCGGCATTGCGTGCAAATTTATCAAACGCATTCCCAATCCCGATATCAAGGGTTTCCCCGAATACGCGGTACTTCCCCATCCGGTATGCGAGTACCTGCGAGTTGGCACCGCTGACATAAAGCACAACAGGGTCAGATGCGGGAGTTTTCCATCTCCCGACCTCAATGTGTGCTATACAATGATTAACCCCTACAAGAGGTATATTCAGGGACAGTGAAAGCATTCTGGCTGCGGTCGCAACCGTGCGAAGACAGGGCCCAAGCCCCGGACCCTGTGAAAAAGCGATAGCATCAATGTCGCCAACGTCCACGCCGTGTTGTTTCCCTTCATTAAGCAGGTCGCGTATTACTTGAGAAGCATATTTTGCATGATGCTGTGCGGCTTCACGTGGATGAATTCCACCTGTTGGCGGGCGGTATGTTTCTGTAACCTCTGCCACGACATCTTTTTCATTCACTATGGCTGCGCTCAGGTTCCATGCGGTGCCTTCTATTCCAAGAACGGTTGTCAATGTAATTTTCTCCTGCGGATCACCTATATTGATAATTAACTATAAATGCTGACATCAACACTTAACTTTGCCGTTTTCGCACATACAGATATCCGCCTGCTACAATGGTTAAAATGAGCGCACCGACAAGGAAATTACCCCATATTGATGTTTCTTCAACAGATTCGATTTCAGGGGTTGGTATTGTTGTTGTTTTTTCAACAGGCGTTTCTTCGACCTGTTGCAAAGATTCTGTTACGGTATCGCTTTTGATCGACACCTGTGATGAGATTGTTTTTTCCTGTGCGGTTATTGCAAATGGTGAAAAACCGGGTGTTTGCGATTCGAAATAGATGTATGTGGCATCTTCACCTGTTCTTGTAGTTGGCAGTGCACTCCAGACATCCTGGGAATAACGGTTGAGTTTGATGGAATTCTCATCTATGCGGTTATCCTGTATCCATGATCTTTTGACCCTAAATCCTATCACAGGATTTTCAATATTGTGATCCGTTGCATACCCTGCCTTGCCTAACCAGATGTTCATGTTCTTGTAAACGGTGCCGGATGGGGGTTGTTTAACCAGCGCGGATGTGTTTTTTAATACTTCGACGGTTGCGCTTATGTATCCGGCGCTTGTCAGTGCTTTGTAGTTTATGGACTGAATATCATTTCCAGTTTTACTAAAAGTGAAAGACACATCTGTATTTGCGCTAATGTAGACGCGCGAAACATCTTTGAATTCGATGTTCTCATATTCTTCACCACTGGTGCCTCCTCCTCCGCCGCCACTGGAGGAGGAAGGTGATGCAGGCGAGGTTCTTGTTACACTTATGGATGTGCTGTTTATATTTCCAGCTGCGTCGGTGACGTTAGCATAGATCGTGTTTGCACCCAATGATATTGGCACTGATGCTGTGAAGGTTCCACTGAAATTTG
Source organism: Methanosarcinaceae archaeon (assembly GCA_023544565.1). GTDB lineage: Archaea > Halobacteriota > Methanosarcinia > Methanosarcinales > Methanosarcinaceae > Methanovorans. The sequence goes on along the minus strand of JAMJFS010000011.1, from coordinate 37,719 downwards.
TGAGCGTGGTTGATGCACTAATACTATTAACCGTGACCACTGGTTGTGAGCCTGTGCCATTGACTGCACCTAAGATTGTGATTGAACTTGCAGTTGTGGAGTAACCGTCTGCCGGCGAGGTTATACTGATAATTGGCGTGACGTTATCAATGTAGAATTTCCATGAATAGTTCGATGTGTGTCCTTCATTATCTGAAACATTGAATGTGACATTGACTGTGTCGCCGTGGTTGTATGGGATAGTTATTGTATTGGAAAAGTTATAGGTAAAGGCAGAATTTGTATTTGCAAGCAGCACCCCCACGTCATCTATGGTCATATTTGCACTGCTCACATTGACACCTGAACCGATATCGGTAGCGTTTATACTAATTGTAGGCGTGATGTTGTTTGTACATGTTGCAGGCGTATTGTTCGATAATGTAGGCGCGGTGGTGTCATTTACATATAGGGTGATATTTACACTTTTATTAGAATTCCCTGCATTATCAATGGCATTTATGGGGAGATAGTATATGCCGTTGCCAACTCCTGTTGCATTGGTATTTATCCAGTAATTGCCACTGGAGTTTTGCATATCAACATTTGCTGCCCCACCGATCGAGGAGAGGTTTATTGTCACACTGGAGATCCCGCTCAGGTCATCCGTGACATTTACCGATAAGTTGGTTGTTTCAATGCCGTTCGATTCGATTGTTTGAGGGTTCGCCGCCGTATCTGTGAGTACCGAAGCATTGCCATCTATAGTGAATGACCAGTTGTAACTCATAAAATTACTGTTGTTGTCGGTTGCGTTAACTGTGACATTCACGACCTGCGTATGTGTGAACGGTGTCACTGTTTGATTATACACCATGTACCCTCCGGCTATTGCTGTGTTTGCAAATATAATTGGATTGTCATTTACTGACATCTCTATAGAGCTAAAATTTACACCAACTCCGCTATCGGTTATGTTAATAGATACAGATGTGGTATTGTTATTGGTGTATGAATTATTACCTGGAAACTCGCCACTTATTGATGGTGGGTACACATCAATTCCCCATGAAATTACTAGTGCAAAAGGCTGTTCATATAGTACATTTGTACCATTTACATACACTGTGTATAGTCCAACCGAAGGCGATACAATTTCGACTCGTTCCACATTGTTAATACTGTCTCCGCCATTACCAAGATAACTGCCATCAGGACCTATAACATTTAAATCGAGATTGTTTACGAGTTGTGGTATAACTGCAGGATTGCCAGGATAATCTGTCCACACTAAAGTTATTTCCAATGGTTCGAGACTATTATTGACATCATAACTCATATTCCATGATTTTGATGTAATTAAGCTTATGTTATCGTGATATCGCATGGTCCGTGTCGAAGTGGGAAACAGGGATTTTTCAATATCCACACGCCCCCATCCCTGGTCATTAGTTGAAAGACTCATGTTGGTGGCACCGTTGATCAAAGTGGCTTTGATAAGGGCGGCACTTGGTGAGATCGATTCATTGTCTACATAATATTGCCTGACAAGTGCGGCAGTACCTGCTGTAATCGGGGTTGCCATACTTGTTCCGCTCATAGATTCATAATCATTGACAGTTACAAGTGATGATGCCGTTGAAATTACTGCTGTACCGGGTGCTACAACATCAGGTTTTATTCTTCCATCGTCTGTGGGTCCCCTGCTGCTAAAAGATGCAATGAAATTAATGTTACCATCACGACTACTTTCTGATGCTCCTACTGTAAGTGCATTTTTGGCAGTACTTGGTGGAGAAACTGTATTTTGACCAGAACCATAATTGCCTGCTGCAAAAACAATCAACATGTCTTTATTATCCCACATGAAACGGTCTACGTATTGTGAACTCGATGTATAATTGCCATAATAACTATAATTATTTGACCCCCAACTATTGCTATGGATCTTTGCTCCATCATCATAGGCTTCTTGGAAAAGTAATGATAAATTCACAGGAACCAAAAAATAACCGTTGTAGGCAGGATTACTCCCATCATATTGCAAAGCTTGAAAAACAAGTTGTGCCATTGGTGCCATTCCTGAATATTGACCACTGGATCTTGAACCGTTTCCAAGAACTGAACCCGCAACGTGTGTTCCATGTCCATTGAAATCTGCAGAACCGTTGTCTCCGTCTTCTGCCCACCATGCATGCAACGAAAAAATCTTCCCCTCAATATCATCATGCATCGTACCATCATTGGCACCAGTATCCAGTCCCGTATCCGCCACTGCCACGATCTGTCCACTGCCGGTCAGACCATGCGTATTTTGCACATAAGATACGTTTGTAATATTCGCTGCGATATCATTAAAAATCACGGGCTGCACATATTTTTCGATCCAACTAACTCCATTCATATCTGCGATATCGGACAACTTTGAAGTTCCGATGCGCACTCGCATAATATCTCCGGAATTGTCCACAATTTCCCCGCCAAGTTCTTTAATTTTGGAGGTGACCTGCGCATTATGTTTTGAGTCGAACAGCATAACAATTATTTCGGAAACATCATCATCTAAATTAATTGTTGTAGTTGTAGTAGCAGAAATTGAAGACGCAGAGAATACAGGACTTATTTTGTATGCCGGTTGGTAACTGCCAATCCATTGTACAACATCCATTGTTTCCACTTGTGATTTAACAGATGAATTCATCCGCACGATAAATGCATTATTTGGAACATAATCAAAAAAGACCGCACCGTTATTCTTCACTGCCTGTTTCCACTCTTCAAGCACATTGCCTTTGAATTGTAATATGTAGTATTTCTCTGTATCAGTGGAATATTGGGTCGTTGCCAATTCGGCATTTACAGGCACAACTGACTGTTTTGATGTGTCAAAAACGGCGTTTTTCAATAAAATAGCATTATCTTGATCGGTTTCAAGGCATTCTGATGCAGTGGATGCATTTGCAAAAATGCTGACTAACAACAGAATTAAAAAAATGTATATTGCGTTTTTCATAATTAACAAATCTCCACCTATAAAATATAAATTAACCAATAAAAACTAATCGATAAAAAAAGTCAAAAGATCACATCACAACCTTATTGGCAGTGATGCGACGAGAAAAAGTAAAATTATTTCTTAATTTCCATGTACCCGCACTTGCCGCAGGTAAGTCTGTCCTTGTGGTTTGCTAAAAACACACCATCGCCGCATTTTGGACAGGATTGGTTGAGTCTTTCGACAGAATCGCCACTAATCTTATAATAGTCTTTTACAGCCATTGTGATACCTACTCTTCTACTACTTCAGCTTCTTCCGCAACCTCTACTACTTCAGGTTCCGGCTCGGGGATTACATTTCTCTTAATGGAATAATCGCGCTCGACCTGTGTCATGCGTGCTGCATCCTCATAGATCTTTGCGTACCCTGAAAGTTCCTGCATTCCGTACACACTATCCATTTTCTGGATGATCATCAGATCAAGAGATACATTCAACATAGCAACCAGTTTGCCTTTCACATCATTCCTTGAAGGGGTTGGACCTTCGAACTTGACTGTGAATTTAATTTCCCGCCTGTTTAAAAGCGCATTATTCTTATCTTCAGTGATATTAATATCCATCTAATTTCCTCCGAACACTATCGAATTGTCCTTCATCATATTCATCAATAATTTGATCCAATAAACTACGAATTTCATCTTTCTTAGATTCAGTGATTTTAACAAGCACTACGCCTTCATTTGGCTGACCATAGAGAACCACCGAACCGATCGGGGCCATTAATATCGCAGGTAATGCTGCTAAATCCTCTTCGCCGCGGACAAAGAGTCTGACATGTTGATCCGATCTTAATGCATCATCGATCGCATTGATCAGATCCTCGGTAATAACACCCGGTGGGTTGTCAACCGATATAGTTGTAAATGCTTTATGGTTTGTACCTAGAACAACATGATTAGATGCCGGTTCTCTTTTTGTACGATCATCAACAACACAGACATCAGGCATAATGTCTGATTCGAGCAAGTAGAATGTTGTAACATCACCTACAGATATAAGTTTTGTGGGACTGCCCAGGTCTGGTGCGATCTTTTGGATCGTATCTTTCCCGACACCCTCATATAGCACGCCAAAAGGCTTACGCAAAACCGGACGCAGTTTAGCAGGTAATGCCAGTGCTACCTGTGCACCCAATTATCGCACCTTCAATGCGTACTTATCCGGTATGTCAATGCCCATCTTCTTAGCGATCGCAGAACGTTCTGCGTCAACAATAACAACCATGCCGCTCCAATCCGAGCTTAGATTACTGGAGCCGCATATAGGACAGGTCTGACCTGTAACGATCCTGTGACATTCACGGCAAACTTGATCACTCATAAATTAATCCTCCGGTAACAGTTACACACCAGCATCAGATTTTGGCTTCCGATCTTCCTCAAGCCATTCTAATTTACCAAGAGCATGCTGGCGCATGGTCAGACCTATCTTACTCTCCCTTGGCTCGCGCTCATCAATACTCACAGCAACAATACGTGTGCGCACATGATCGCCCTCGGCAAGTGATCGCCCTCCTGCCTTGCTCATAAGCCTGCCATTCTTTCCATCGTATGACATAAAGTCATCCGTGATCTGGCTTACATGCAAAAGTCCATCCATTGCACCAATACTCACAAAAGCACCGAATTCCACAGTCTCAACAACCAGCCCTTCGATAACTTCCTGAAGTACAGGGATAAACACAATTGCATCGAAAATAGCATCATAGTAAACAGCACCATCCCCTACAAGAATGTGTCCTTCACCCACCTCATCAAGCCCAGTGACCGCAACAATGGCACCCAGAGTCTTATCGATACGCCCTTCAAGTTTATCTTTTAATGCATTTTTAACACTAATGCTAACATCCTCAGCTAACCGATCGGGTGCAATTCGTACCGTGTCAGCAAGTTTCATCTTCTTGTACATATCTACATATCTCCCGTAAGATCAAAATCATTCAGATATTATTATTTGATATATTATTGTATATTGATCGTAATTAATTACGTTGTTGCTAATCTATTTTTCTGACGTAGATAAACAACTGTAATATCCTTTTCTTGTAATCGTTTTTTAAGTTTAATATCATTAGTCAAAACCGCTGCGCCAGTATTATCGGCAAGTTCTACAATGACATCATCTGCAAAACCAGTGAGTTCCGCAACCTCGCATCGATCTGCTAACGAACGTGCAACCTTTGCCGCCATTTTGTCCTTGCCTTTTGACCTGTCAATAAGACTGTCGAGTTCATTTAACACAGATCTTGGAACTACAAATTCATCAAATCCAAGACGTTGCAGTTCATCGAAAATATCGACATTGAACTGAACCGGTATCATCAGCGCATTGGTATCAATAATGACCTTCAATCTTTGATTACCCCTACTCCAATAAGCCGCCATCGTGAACCTACACGCCTGCTGATCGCCACCATTGAGCCGCTTTGTGCACATATAGGTCGCTTAAGTTTAACTTCAGCAACATCTGCCCTTGCGCTTGTAACAATCCCTACAGTCGTTGCAGTGCCTACATTCAACATCAAAGGTTCACTGGTTTTAATTTCCCCGATCTCCAATTCATCGGTAGCTCCAACAACACGTTCGAGTAAGTGTAAGTCCATTGTGAATAAATCGCGGGTTGGTGGCAATGTGCCGGGTTTACCTGCGACCTGTCCTGTTAATGTATCACTCTTTGTTAATGTTGGATCAAGTGTTGTTCCAACTGCCAATAATCCGCCAGGTGTAGCTTCTTCAACTTCACCTTTGCCTGCAATGATCTTTGAGATTTTAGTAATAATAGGTACCCATTTTGTAGTATTTTCACTCTCAACTTTTCGCCCAGGGCAAATCTCAAGTTCGTCACCCGGATGCATATAACCTTCTGTGAGTGTTCCACCGATGACGCCACCTGTGATCTTATCTACAGATAATCCCGGTTTATTGATGTCAAAAGACCTTGCAATAAGCATGCGAGCTGGCTTGTCCAGTTTATGCACAGGTGTTGGGATCACTTTTTCCATGACCTCGATCAACACATCAATATTGATGTTCTGCTGTGCGGAAACCGGAACGATTGGTGCACCCTCTGCTACTGTACCTTTGACAAATTCCTTGATCTGCTTATAGTGCTCGATGATCTGTTCCTTTTTCACAAGGTCGATCTTATTCTGCACAATTACGATGTTTTTGATCCCGATAATGTTTAGTGCCATCAGGTGTTCCTTTGTCTGTGGCTGCGGACATTTTTCGTTGGCTGCGATAACAAGCACCGCACCGTCCATTATAGCCGCACCCGATAGCATTGTAGCCATCAGTGTCTCGTGGCCTGGTGCATCAACAAAGGATATTGTTCTGGCTTCTTCTGTTTTTGCTCCGCAATGCTCACATTTCTTTGCGACTGAATAACACTGTGGCTCAGGGCAGTCCGGACATTTCATAAATGTCGTATCTGCATACCCTAACCTGATCGATATGCCACGCTTCATCTCTTCACTGTGTGTATCTGTCCAGATCCCGGACAATGCACTGACAAGCGTGGTTTTTCCATGATCGACATGACCTACCATGCCGATATTAACACAAGGTTGACTCAATTTTAGATTTCCCTCCCAATTTGGGCAAAAAGATTATGATTATGAAATAATGGATGTATTAACTATAATAACTTGCTTTAAGGTTTGTGGTATCATGTTATTTATCGTATATAAGATATTCCAACAATGCATAACACATATCTTTTTTTATCAAGTACAATAGAGTACAATTGCCATTATTGTTACTCAGGGAAATCCCAATTTGCATTCAGCAACATCTTTTATATTGTCAAGTATAATTTCTTACTATGGTAGAGTTCATAATTGACCTGTCGTCACTAATTTTTGCATATATCGGTGCAGTGATCATAATTTATGGCGGAGCCATAGCAACGTTCAAAACTCTAATGACAGAATTCAAGAGGTCGGATGATCTTGATTATCATGAGATCCGAAGAAATTTCACACATAAGATCATATTCGGTCTGGATTTTTTAATTGCCGGTGATATTTTAAAGTCAATTGTTGCTCCAACTCATGAAGAAATAATTATCCTTGGTGCAATAGTTGGTATCAGATCAATTTTGGGATACTTTTTGGGAAAAGAATTGAGTGAATTTGACAAATAGATCATGCCTTAAAAAGGATTTATTTGGGATAAATTAGTGTTCCTGATTAACAAAGATCACCCACATACTACCCAAAATTACTATATACAAACCATCATACTAGCATACATAAACACAGACATACATAAGATCGGAGAACATTTCATGGTTAAAGTTGATAAATTCATACCTAAAAGCATAGAGCGGATCAAAAAAGAGGCTCAGGGAAAGACCATTATCGCACTTTCTGGCGGGGTTGACAGTTCTGTTTGTGCAGTGCTTGCAAACCGTGCAATAGGCGATAAATTAACGCCAATATACATTGACACAGGTCTAATGCGAAAAGGCGAGACAGAGCGCATAAAGGAGATATTCTCTGATATGAACCTCCAGGTTGTCGATGCAAAAGATCAGTTCATGGAAGCCCTGAAGGGTCTTGAAGATCCCGAAGAGAAGCGAATGGCTGTAGGTGAGGCATTCATACGCGCCTTCGAAAAGGAAGCACGATTACTTGAAGCCGAATACCTGATACAGGGCACCATATACCCTGACCGGATAGAATCCGAAGGCGGGATAAAATCACACCACAACGTTGGTGGATTGCCTTCAGTTATTGATTTTAAGGCCATTGTCGAACCAATAGATGACCTGTATAAAGATGAGGTTCGTGAAGTTGCACGTGCACTCGACCTGCCCCATGAGATCAGCGAACGAATGCCATTCCCGGGTCCCGGTCTTTCAGTCCGCATCATTGGCGAGGTAACTCAGGAAAAGGTCGATGTAGTTCGCGAAGCAAATGCTATCGTTGAAGAGGAACTGCTTGAAAAATTCAAACCATGGCAAACCTTTGCCGCAATACTCGGGAAAGGGACAGGTGTCAAAGGTGACTTGAGGGTACACGGCTGGATAGTTGCTATTCGCGCAGTAGGTTCAAGGGACGGCATGACTGCCGGGGCAATGGAACTCCCATGGGAAACCCTCCGTAAGATCGAATCACGCATCACAGGCGAGATCGCATCAGTTGCAAGAGTTGTCTACGACATAACGCCAAAACCGCCTGCAACCATTGAATTCGAATGAGTATGCACAGATGACACTCAACAAAGCAGTAGCAGATATCCGCGCACGCCAGCGTATTAAACCGTCCGCACCAGATAGACCATCGGCGGTATGGACAGGTGTTGACCTTCTCGGTGGACAGGAAATAAAAACACTCACCATTATTTTCAAAACATCAGGCTGTTGGTGGGGAAAAGCAGGCGGATGCACCATGTGCGGTTACGTTTACGACAGCGCCATAGACCCACCCTCTCCCGAAGACCTTGAAACCCAACTTGACAGGGCACTCTACAAAGCAGGTGACATGGATGAGTTCATGCTCAAGATATTCACATCAGGGAGTTTTTTTGATGAACGCGAGATTCCACCGCAGGTTCGGCAAAATATCTTGCGCCGGCTTGCAGACGATGAGCGCATCCCAAAAGTGATTGCCGAAACACGCCCCGAATTTGTGACCGATGAGGTCATGGACGAATGCACCGGCATTCTTGGCAGCACTAAATTCGAGATCGCTGTCGGACTTGAAACAAGTTCCGACATCATCCGCAAGGATTCCATCAATAAAGGTTTCACGTTCGCTGATTTTACCCGTGCATCGGAAACTGCCAAAAAACACGGTGTGACCACAAAAGCATATCTCATGTTAAAACCTCCATTCCTGTCAGAAGGCGAGGCAATGGATGACATCATCCAATCAGTAGATGATGCCGCACCGTATGCTGACACAATATCCATCAACCTCTGCAATGTCCAGAAAGGCACATTTGTCGAATCTTTGTGGCAAAAGGGACAATACCGTTCACCCTGGCTGTGGAGTATCGTGGAGATCATTAAAAAAGCAAAACCGGCACATCCCGATACAGTGATAATGTCTGACCCTGTAGCAGCAGGCTCGAAACGCGGACCCCACAACTGTAAACAATGCAGTTATGATGTTGCAGATGCGATACGTAAATTCTCGATCACACAGGATATCAGTGTGCTTGATGAACTCACATGCGAATGCATGGAGTTGTGGAAAAAAGTGCTTGAACTGGATGATCTCACATATGGTTCAGCGATTATGGATTAAGTCTAATTGGATTGTACCCCGGTCAATGAAAATATTATAACCGCGGATATGCAGAGGGGAATTATAAACCAGTAAACAACTCTGCGTGCTCAACGTTCTCTGCGGTAAAAAATGACCCTATATTTAGAAATCACTTTAAAATCGAAACAACGTCTCTTCTGACTTAAAACTTGAACTTCAATCCCCGTCCTTGTAAACCATTGTTCCGATTCCCGAATCCGTGAACAATTCAAGCAATATTGAATGTGATACACTGCCATCGATAATATGCACCCGCTCAACTCCGCTAATGGTGGCTGCTGCTGCACCTCGCATCTTCGGGATCATTCCTCCGGATATCACACCTTCATCGATCAGGATTTCCATTTCTTCAACCGTGACCCTTGATAAGCGTGTTGACTTGTCTTTTATATCTCTTAAAAGACCTGGTACATCGGTCATAAGGATCAATTTTTTAGCATGAAGCGCTGCTGCAATGTCGCCTGCCACCGTATCAGCATTAATATTCAATGCATTTCCTTTCACATCCATGGCTATTGGAGATATCACAGGTATATATCCTTCCTTTGTGACAATATCGATGATCTCAATATTAATGATCTCAGTCTCGCCGACCCATCCGATATCAACATGCTGCTCCACTCCTTCAACCACAACACGCTGAGCAGGTTTCTTTTTGGCAATTATCAGTTTCCCATCTTTTCCGGAAAGACCAATTCCCTTGCCACCGTGCTGCCCTATGAGAGAGACGATCCTTGTGTTGATATTACCCACTAAAACCATACGTACAATCTCAAGTGTATCATCATCAGTGATCCGAAGCCCACCAACAAATTCAGGCACTTTGCCCATACGCTGCATCTTTTCATTTATCTCAGGGCCACCCCCGTGCACGATAACAGGATGTATACCAACAAAACGTAGAAGAACAATATCCTGAATGATCTCATCCATGATCTTTGGGTCAATCATTGCATGGCCCCCTACTTTTATTACCATAATAGAATCATGGAAATCCCGGATATATGGCAGGGCTTCGATCAATATATTTTCCCTTTTAAGTGTCATAGGTCTATATTTTAGCATATTAGTGTTTAAACTTTTGTATTAAGCATCGGTGTGAACTCAAAGTTCAATAGACCATCGTGCAATAAATATCAACAATATAACAATAACAAAACAGAATTAAAAAAGAAATCGACCCACCCTTTATAGTGGGTCTTTTTATTACAATATAAATCTCAAAGTTTGTCTAGTTTTTCAATGCCTACTTTCTTCACATGTGGCTTGCTAATCTTGTCAGGCATCCATGCAGGCTTATTTTTGGGTGCATTAACAGTCTCTTTCCATCCCTTAAAAACATGAACCTTCTTGGTTCCACGTTCTCTGAGCATGATGGTTGTAGGTTTTGCTTTTGAAGCTTTTTCCCTATTTGCAACCTTAAGAGCTGCCTGTCTTGGCTGTTTTCCGGTGAATACACCGTGTTCATTTCCTTTCTTATCCCTTAATACAAAATTTCTTGTTTCAGACATAACGTCACCTCGCAACCGGTATTTACTACTGTTACTCTTATTTCAGCACATAAAGTATATATATGTTTTCTTTTAATGTTGCCTTTTGATTCTGTTTTATCACGATTTTTAACAATTTTCATACTACATTATAAATTAACTTTATATGATACATAGTGTTTCAGGCACCTTGTTTACAATAAAATCCCGTTTTCGAATAAATTCGATCAAACAAAAAATTATCTCGTCACGTCTTCAATCCATATCATAACATTTACATGCAATGAATCCGTTTGCAATTGATACTTGAATTAAAGTTATATAATACATAAATTATTCAATGACCATACCGTATTTTGAGGTTATATAAATGAAACTTCCAGTCGTACAATTACCGGATGTGCAGGCAAATAAACCTAAAATTCCAATAAATCTGACACGCGTTGGTGTCACGGATGTCAAAAAACTTGTTGAGATCAAACGACAGGACAAGCGTCCTATCGTACTTATCTCAACATTTGACATTTTCGTGGACTTACCATCTGACCGAAAAGGCGCAAATCTATCCCGTAACTTTGAAGCGATAGATGAAGTGCTCGAAAGAGCAGTGAACCTACCGGTCTATGAGATAGAACAACTGTGCAGTGATGTTGCAAGAAGTTTATTGGACCGTCATGAGTATGCAACACAAGCAGAAGTCTTTATGAGAAGTGAATATGTTGTCAAGAGAGAATCACCTGCAACGAAAATGAAATGTCAGGAAGTTGTCGACATCTTTGCCGAATCCACAGCCATACGAGGGGAAAATGATTCCATCGCAGTCAAGAAACTTATAGGTGCTGAAGTCATGGGAATGACTGCATGTCCATGTGCACAGGAAATTATGCGAGAGAAAGCACAAAATGAACTGCTTGCCCTTGGAATTGATGAGAAGACCGTTGCAATGTTCTTGCATAAAGTTCCTATGGCGACCCATAACCAGAGGGGACGGGGAATTATATCGATCGAGGTCGAAGGTGATATTGATGTCTCAATTGAGACGATTATAGAAATTATCGAGAACTCCATGAGTTCAAGTATCTTTGAACTATTAAAGCGGTCAGATGAAGCAGTTATTGTTGAAAGGGCACACATGAACCCTAAATTTGTTGAAGACTGTGTACGTACAATGGCGAAAAATATTGTCCAGAAATTTACGTATCTGCCTGATAATGCAATTATCACTATCAAACAGATAAACGAAGAGAGCATCCACCGCCATAATGCCTTTGCAGAACGTATTGCCCCAATTGGCGATCTGCGAACCGAAATTGATCAGGGCTAACGATGGAAAAGTTTTAATCTAAATAGGTTGAACCAGAGTATATTCATTATTAATTATAGATTATAGAGGTGAAAATATGTGCAGTGTTGGAGATGCATTCGAAGTAAATGTAGAAGGAAAGTTACCTGTAAAAGAATACAGTTGTAATGATTGTAATAGTAAGTTCAAAGGAATCGGCAAAAATGTTATGTGCCCTTCCTGTCAATCAAAAGATGTGACAGATATTACCAAATAAATAATATTGCTGTTGATTTAACAGTCCATTTTAAAATGAATGATTCAATTTCAGATAAGAACATTTCACTTGATGATAGTGAAATGCTTCTTCTGCGCGGCAAGACCGGCACAGTTGCAATTGTAAAGGTTGGACCGCGCAGCCAATTCTTTTTAGAGACCGAAGATGAGGAGATAGTGCTCGGACTCGATCCAAAAGACCTGATAGTTGCCTCCGCCTTTTCAGTCGGAGAATTGTATGAGAATGGCCTTAAGTGCGTTCTTTATATGGTTCGGGAACTCAAGTCACCATTGATCGTTCTTCCAAAGAACCATAAAGCATCAGCAAGATTGCCGATCGTGGTATCTGCTGGAGAAAGAACAGTGCTCAGTTGTAACATAACACCTGGAACACATCCAAACCAGGATGTCCTTTGCGGGTCAGATGAGTTCAATGGCCTTGAAGCAACAGGCACATCCACCGGAGTTGGATTGAAAAATATTCCGCAGTGTGAGATTACAAGGGTTAAATTTAAAATATAACCGCACATTTTTTGTACCATATTATTTGTGTATAATGCGTATGTATGATGTGTACAATTTTATATTGTACATAATAAAATGAATTTGAGGTAATAATTGTGGACGACTCCGAAATCATTGAAACCTATGACATAAACGGAACAATTATTGGGATTGGAACCCGTGTGAAATACATCAACACAGACACAATTGGTGTTGTTACTGATATCCAGAAGGATTCAGATGGAGATTGGGCATTGGTTGACACGACCGACCTGTACTATAATGTAAAAGCACTCGAAGTAACGGATGCAGTGATGAAGGCAGAGGTTGGAGACCACAAAGCCACAACAGATGATGCGGCATATTATTTAAAAAAGCGGGACGAAGCCATGGGAGCACAAAAGATAGAGGACGCCACCCAGGCAACCGGTGGTGGTTAATTACTACCAACATCAGTTCCTTTTTTGTATCTGTATAGATACAATAAGATATCTGCGTAAATAAGATTGTTTGGTTTAAAACTAAAACCAACGCAACCGCCGCAGGCAGCGTATTTCCATACCATTGACGCGAACGATATGAACGTTTTCGCGGCAAATATAATTTATAAAAATGTGCACACTGAATTAATCTGAACATTATCGAGGATTTTTTTCGTAGTACATTTTATATGTGTATTATAATTCAGATTAATTCGAACGATTATTATATTATTTCACAATGTGTGGAATACGCCGCCTACGGCGGATTGACCTGAGATCAAAATTACTTAAACAAGTACCTTTTTTAGCATTTAGAATATAATCCACTTTTTTCAAGTAGCGTTAGCGAGCGTATCCATTCACCTTTAGGTTCGCGCGACGTACCAACAACCAACCGTTTCATGTCCTCTACCTGCTCGACCACACCCTGTGCCTCAATGACCTCACCAACAAGTGCCTGACCTGCATATGTGTGAGTATATGAGAGCACATGATCGATCTCTTCATGGTCAACCTTATACACCGAAGGGCTATCAAAAGCAAAGTCAGAATTCGTAACTGTTGCTTCTATCTTCAATGTTCCGATATCCTTGCCGCGCTGAATTGGTTCTTTTATCTGATCCCAGTCACGCACGAACAATAGATCGAAATATGTACCATCCACCATACCTCGATTACCTTTTCGCTTCTCATGCAGTATGAATTCATCAAAAGATATCTCAGGTATCCGTTTGGCATAGATACGCTGCCACATTGCATCATCAATATCTTCGATGATGCCTGAGTTTGAATTTGACTTTGCAGCCGCAATAGCATCACGCGCAATGAACCAATCCTTCCCATAAACCACAAAATCAATATCAGATGTCTCATTTTGTAATCCGGGTAACAAGGAACCTGTAACACCCATCTTTGATAGCGGGATACCTGCATCCTGCAAAGTTTTCACGATCGCAGCAACCCTGTGGTCAGTTTCAATAAGTCGTGGGATGCAATCGGTTGGATGCAGAATATGTTTTATCTCACTTTCTGGGACTACATGGACATCCTGGACCCACTCAGGTCTATTTTCGCGCATAAATTCAAATGCCACATCAAAATCATATTTCTTGTAGTGGATACCATCCAGTTCCCGCTCACCATTCTCATCCGGCACGTACCTGAATGTCGATCTTATACCATCAGGATGGAAATAATCCGCCACTGCAAAGATCCAGTCGTCCTTCGTGATAATAAAATCCCTGAGTCTCGTTTTTATCATGGTCTTCAATCCAATATTTATCCAATATTTATCCAATATTTATCCAATATTTATCCAATATTTATCCAATAATTATACCGTATTATTCTGTTACACCAGTATGTTACCGGCAATTTGGTTGACTATGTGGTTACAATACATCCAGAATCTTCCACAATAACAGTATGTTCGAACTGAGATACGACCCCACCCGATATTTCATGAAGTACTGGATATGCGATGATATCGCCTGTGGCCACATAATCTTCAATCGTAACGCCGCCCCTATCTTCCACCCACCGACGTGCGAAAGGTAAAGACCCATACTGTCGATAAAGGTCATCAAGCAAACCATTGCTATGCGTATCGGAATTCTTATTAGTATTAATATTAGTGTTATATTTATCGTGCATATATTTTTCGAATAGTTCATTCAAGGAAAATATCTGTGAATCACCATTTATTGTAGTGCCTTTTCCATACGTCGCAAAAGGCTCAATAGCAACCACATCCCCTGCAAGTAATGTATTTCCAAAAGATGCCGCATAGTTTGGTATATTCACATTTCCATGAAGGCTATATTGCCCAAGGCTATGTCCTGTAAGATCATATATTGGTGTAAATCCACACTTGTTTATTGTGTCCTCTATGAGCTTTCCCAGTTCCATAGCATTTACTCCCGCACAGGTTATAGATATCGCATTTTCCAATGCTTTTTTTGAAGCATTTATCAGATCAGTATGCTCGCTGGTTGATATCTCAACCGTTGATGCCGTATCTGCTATGTAGCCATCGATATGCACCCCGATGTCAATCTTGACCAAATCGCTTTTTTGCAATAGAAGGGGATCACTAATAGGTGGTGTGTAATGGGATGCGACCTCATTTATCGAAATATTGCATGGAAATGCGATCTCGCCGCCAAGTTCAATAATACGTGTTTCTGCTGTCTGGGCAAGTTCCAATACAGATATATCTGCTTTGTGTGAAGCGGTTTTGATCGCCTCTCGCAAGACCTTTGATGCTATCTGACCTGCATCGGTGTAGCATTGTAATATATCAGCATCCATTTGTTGTAACTCGCATCTGAAAATGTGTGATCCTATTTATTTTGGAAACGGTAGGTAATTATAAAACATTACCTAAATACTCTTATTAAACCAAAGTAACATTGAGGAAAGACTTTGCACCGAATACCAATTGAAGAATGGATAATAAAACTCCGCCGCGAGTTCCACCGCGAGCCTGAGATCAGTTTTAAAGAATATAAAACTCAGGAACGGATTATACATATACTGCAAGATTTAGGAATTGAACCGCAAAAGATCGCAAACACGGGAGTTGTTGCAACAATACACGGACATCCGGGCGGGCCGTGTATCGCACTTAGATCCGATATCGATGCCCTTGAGGTATTGGAAGTACCAACCGAGCGAAATAAGGACTATATATCCCGCAACATCGGTTTCATGCACGCCTGTGGTCATGACGGCCATATTGCCATGGTTTTGGGTGCAGCACGCCTTTTGCAGGAGAACAGACACACATTTACAGGAAATGTCAGATTGATATTCCAGCCCGCAGAAGAACAACCACCCGGTGGCGCGCCAAGAGTCATCGCAGAAGGTGGGCTTGACAGCGTGGATGCGATCGTTGGGATGCACATCTTTGGTGCTGTCAGTGTTGGTAAGATCGCATTTAGGAAAGGGAGTTTTATGGCAAGTTCAAACCTTTTCAGCATCAAGATAATCGGGAAAGGAGGGCATCATTCCAATCCTGAGGATTGTATAGATCCAATACTCATTACAGCAGAATTTATAAGATCAATTAACAAAAATATCAAAAGCAGGGTAGACCCATCGAAATATGTACTGGGTATCGGTAAGATCGAAGGTGGGGCACAATTCAACAGGACTCCGGATGAAGTGGAAATCATTGGAAGTTTCCGCACATTTGATAGTGATGACACCAAAACCATTGATGAAATGATCAAGCAAACGCTTGATGATCTGATGGGATCATACACAACCAACGATTGCAATGATTTCAACGTTGCACCTTCATACGACCTTGACATACTGCACGGCTATCCAGTACTGGTTAACAATGCCGTATTCACAAAAGCGGCACACACACTGCTAAATGAAAGGTATCAGGATGTTGATGGTAATGCAAAACCCATCTTTGGAGCAGAGGATTTTGCATTCTACCTGCAAAAAGTGCCCGGCATCTATCTCACACTTGGGACCAAGAATCCAGATAAAGATATTGTTGAGGGTAACCATTCAAGCAGATTCGATATTGATGAGGATATACTAATAAACGGCACAGAAATTTTGAAGTCTATTGTATTGGACTTTCTGGAAAAACCAGACAATTACGGGGTTTTCGTACAATGATCATAAAGTTATTTTCCACATCTATGGCCTACGAGGTCAAGGACCTTGTTCTTTGCGTGCTCAAAGAGCATAGGTTTGAATATGACCCGACCAAAGATTTTGATCTTGATGACATTAATATACAGTATCTACAATCCGGTGGAGTTTTTTATGTGGGACTTGTGGATGGTAAGATAATCGGAACGAGTGCGGTAAAAAGAATTGATGACAATAAATGCGAGATAAAGCGCATCTATATCAGGAAAGAATTCAGGAACATGGGATTTGGCAGGGAATTGTTGTTGAAGGCATTGGGATTTGCCGAACGGAATTATTCGATAGCCGTGCTCAAAACGGATGCTAAATTGACAGATGCCATTCAGTTGTATCTCAAAAATGGTTTTTCGGTTGTAAAGGAAGAAGAGGGTATAGTGTATTTTAAAAGATCACTTCACATGTGACGTTCTATGCTACTGTCGAGTCAACCATAAAATGTCGTAGATTGAAAGGGGCAAGACAAATGCTAAAAATGTCACGACTACACGCGAGCAGCGCGTTCCTGCACCACTACCATGAAATATAATATATCTTTCAAGAGTCGACGTATTTGCTGTTCTGATAATTGTATGTTTAGGCGATGGGGTTGATGGTAGTGGAATGCGCCGAGCGGCGACAGAGACTGATGCTACAGTTTTTGTAGAAACCTATCGGTCTATTTTGATTAGTCGAATAAAAAGGATGACTTGATTAGATTTTCCCATCTAACTTTTTCTGCCAACACCCAGAATATAGCCCACGTGTTTCGAGGACGCAGATTTGATCAGAAGTGACCCGACCAGGATCTTCTTGGATCTACCCAATTTTTTAAACCGTTTCCGGATCACTTTGCTAGCCAAGGTTATTTTTATCATTTTTGTCATCAACTTAAGGAAATTCCCAAAACCTCCGATCTTTCTGAACATCTGCGGAGCTTCCCTGAAACTCATAGGTTCCCGTACCTCATGGATGTCAATCTCCCCTAATCCTGCATTTTCAAGAGACGATCCCCCACTCATCAGGGGTATGGATAATGAACGGCAACTCCGTGATCTCACCGATAAGTCGCTCCGCCTCCAATATCTTCCCCGCAATTTCAGGAGGCATTCCCCTGTCCTTGAACATCTCATTGATCCCGACACGCCCTCCTTTTTTCAACACACTCGTAAACTCCGTGAGGGATTTTTCTGTCTGAAATCAAGTGAGAAATTGACACTTGTAGAAGCACTTGCAACATACAGGAAAAAAGACTCGATCGAAAAAATATTTCATTCATTGAAGAATGAGATTGAAATAAAACCATTAAGAGTATGGTCGGATGCTAGCATTTATGGGGCAATTCTTGTGGGGTTCATTGCTCATCTGTTCATATCGCTGATGCGATATGAGTTTGATGAACTGAAGCATAAGTCGACAAAATTCATCAAAAAAAGCTTATTGAATTTGACAGTTACCGTAGATTACATGAAAAGTTACACGAAAAATTTCATTTATGCGAATTTTGACCCAATGAATACACTGATTTTGAGGGGAAAACAGGGAATTACGTAGATTTATAGTTGATAATTTTTCAACTGTCAAAAAGGTTTTCCTGACAAAATTGAGAGATTTTAGGGCAAAATAGTATGCATTATCTTCAAGAAAGAGTGGAAACTGTCAAACTTAGGGTCTAATAATGTCAAAATACTATGAATGTCCGAAATTCAAGTAAAATATCTCTAATTTTGTGTGTCAATACCAGTTAATAAATTTCTACACCAGTTATTAATTCCCCATAGCTCTATTGCAATTAGGTGTGCCGTCGCAACATTTGATGAATTGTAATTGCATATCTTAATGGCTTTGTTTTAAAAATTGAAGTTCATTCATACCAGAATTAAACACCTTTTAATTTTTGTATATGATTAGTATAAGGATCCATATCAATTATATTCTAATTTAGTATAATTTTCACATCAGATATGATATATAATTTCCTATCAAAATATCCTTAAATCGAATACATGTGACATATATAATTTATTACATTTAGTTTGATAATATAGGTATATTATGATAATCTAATTAAATTAAGAAGAACTCGAATATATCATATTCACCTGCGGATATTTTATTTTTAATTGCTCTTGCCTTCTGCTTATCATCAGATTTTAATAATAGTTTCTTGCCATTTGAATTAATGGAAATGCTGAGACCAAAATTCCACCGCTTTAAAGTTACGACCTTAAACGACAAATTAATAATATATAGGGATTCTTATCGTCTTTACATGACAGATGTTATGCTTATATGGGACACTCCACTGCTTTTTGAAAAATTATTTGTGGACAATGACATCAAATGCCAGCGCATATTGTCACAAGCAGTTGGGACACCATTTTTACCATCCTGCAAATGCATCATTATCCCGACAGGTTTCGCGAACCTTGATTACACAAAGATTCACTCAGGCATTGAACGAAACGGAAGGGCATTTGAAAAATTCGTGAAAAACGGCGGCATACTTGTGGTATTTGGACCAATGGTTTCCGAATATCACTACGATTGGTTGCCAATGGAACTTACTTACGTGCAAGAACACGGCTCGACTCTTGCTCAAAAGGTCGATGAGCACGGTGCGCAGTCCATCATACCAGATGATAACATCGACACGCCAATTGAATGTGATGGATATTTTTCAGAAACCGATGGCAGTGTATTGCTTAAAAATGATGGTGGAAAACAGATCATGGTTGCCAAAGATATTGGAGATGGCATGTTTATTGCAACTACAATTCACGAATTCCCGTCTGCTGATTTTCTTTCTTGGTTAATGAGTCGCGCAAAAATGTCAAAGATATAAAGCGTGTTTTGTGGGGAAAATATTTCCCAATGTATTTGGGTAATGATTTGGTTAGTGATTTGGGTAATGATTTGGTTAGTGATTTGGGTAATGATTTGGTTCGATATTTTCAAAGCCAAGGCAACCCGCCGTAGGCGGCGCATCCCCACCATCATAAAGAAAACGCTCACTTCATTTGTGTCAACTTGAAGTATGATTTTTACACATCACGTGCACTGAGAAATACAATCCACTTAATTGCAACACCCAACATTTCATATGTTGGGGGGCAATGAACAAAAGTGGGTTGCATTCTTCAAAGGTCAGTGTTGTGGAAACGCGCCACCTGCGGCGGTTACCACATTCGCTTTAAATATGTTTTAAAAAATATCGTTAAAAGCCGCTGCGGCTGTGTAGACGCAACTTACTCCGCCGATATATTGGGCAACTCTTACTGATTCAGTGATCTCTTCCTTTGTAGCACCTGCATCCAGTGCCTGTAATGTCAATGAGTATACTCCTTGAACGGCACCCTTTGACGCATCCAGTGCGATCGCTATTAAGAGTTTGTCTTTCCTTGACAATGCGCCATCATCAAGTGCAAGCGATTCGTTGCTTTCTATGAGTGTCACAAGGTCAGGATCGAGTTTTGCAATGGTTTCGAGTGGATTTGGCATTTTATTTTCCTCCGTAGTGATTTGCTTACTGTCGATACATATTCATCAGGAATGCATAAAATGATTGTGTATGTAAATACAGCAATTTTAATATCAAATACTAATATAATAGAATCACACATGTCCCCCAAAATAAAAATACTCCACACAGCAGACTCCCATATCGGTTACCGCCAATACCACAGTGATGTGCGCAGGCAGGATTTTTTGGATGCATTCTCATCAGTCATAGATGATGCCATCGAGATGAAAATAGATGCTGTCGTTCACGCTGGAGACCTTTTTGATTCAAGGAATCCCACACTTGAGGATATCCTGGATACAATGAACATCCTCGCGCGACTCAAAGGCGCAGATATTCCTTTTCTGGCAATTGTAGGAAACCACGAGAGCAAGCAACACACACAGTGGCTAGACCTTTTCCAGAACATGGGGATTGCGATCCGGCTTGGCACGGTGCCTTATGAGATTGAAGAGGTTGCAATATATGGTATTGACAGTGTGGCAAAATCAAAGATACCGCTTTTTGATTACTCGATATTTGACAGCGCAGGGGATGAGGTACAGTCCATGCATGAGTACAAGTATAATCTGCTTGTGATGCACCAATTAATAAACCCGTTTGCATTTGGAGAATGGGACTCTGAAGAAGTAATACAGTCACTTCCTTTTGAGGTTCATGCAATGCTGCTTGGAGATTATCATAAATATGAAAAAACAAAGGTTGGGGACTGTTGGGTCACATATTGCGGGAGCACTGAACGTAACAGTGCTGCAGAGCGTGAAACACGCTCATACAACATTATCACAATAAACGATTCAGGTATTGACATTAGTCGGCGCAATATATCAACGCGTGATTTTGAGTTTATCGAGGTGCTGTTAGATGACGACGCAAAAGCACATGAGACGATATTTGCCGCAATCAAGGAACATGATGTTTCGGGCAAGGTGGCATTTGTTGATATATCAGGAAACACTGATATTGTAGTTTCCTTCAGTGAGGTAGAGGAGTTTTTGTTAAAACAAGGCGCGCTGGTTCCAAGGATCAGGGATATACGCGTGGGTGATGAGATCGCTGACAACGCGTTGGTGAGTGTTTCGTTTTCAGACCCGGATGAAGCAGTCAAAGAGGAGATCAAGAAGATGGACCTTACAGGCGCGGGTCTGGTAATCGATGAAATAGTAAGGGATATGTTGATCGGCAAGAGCAAACTTGACAACGAGACTGAAATGCGTATTGGCAAACTGATCGAAGAGATGGATTTTACAGATCCGATACCGCATATCAAGAGGGAAGTAATGGATTCGCCGGTGGAAGAACCAATCCCTGAATCAATTTGTAAGGAAACGACGGTGGGCTATGCAGGTGATTTGAAAAATGCAAATGAGTATGTTTCCGAAGACGAGGATGAAGTTGAGATTGATGAGGAAGTCATGGACAAAGAAGTCACAGAAGAAAAAGCAAAGTTTGCCACCAAAAAGACCACTTCTGTACCAAAGCAATATAATCTGGGGGATTACCTGTGAGACTGAAACGACTGCAAGTCGAGAATATCAGGAGTTACAAAAACCTTGATATTTCATTTGACAGCGGTGTGACCGTTGTGTCTGGTGTGAACGGAAGCGGCAAGTCAAGTCTGCTTGAAGCCTGCTTTAGCGGTCTTTTTGGTAGTAAGACATTGTCAACCGGTTTTGTACTTGCTGACATGATCCATAAAGGTGAGACAAAGGCTGCGATATCACTTGAATTTGAACAGGGTGGCCGCGATTATATGGTTGAGCAGGGATATCGGGTCAATCCAAAAACAGGCAGTGGTTCAAGTTCCGGGTCGGTTCTCAAGGTTGATGGCGACATTTTGGTAGACCAGGCGACACAGACATACGATGCTGTGCGTGCATTGCTCAACATGGACGAGGAAGCGTATAAGAACTGTGTATATATCAGGCAGGGTGAGATCGATGTGCTGATAAATGCAAAAACAAAGGACCGCCAGCGCATGATCGATGACCTGCTGCAACTTGGCAGGCTTGAGGAATACCGCGAGCGTGCCGGCAGCGCGCGTGTTGGTGTTGGGCGAATTAAGCGGGATATTGAGTGGCAGGTAAAGAATATCGTAACCGAGATCGAGAAGATCGAGATCGAAAAACCACATGATAAACTGAATCATTCAAGGGGGAGGTCCGGTCGCATTCAGTCAAACATTGATGAACTTGGTAAAAAGAAGGATGCTGCAAAGTCGAAAATGGATAAGTTGAATACTACCATTTCAGAATATTCGGCACTTTCAATTACAAAGACTTCCATTAATTCCCAGATAACAGAGTTCAATGGTAAGAAAACTGCTGCTTTTGAGGAGATCGAATCGATCCGAAATAACATCCTGTCAAAAAATAAGACTACACAGGAGACCAAAGAAAAAACATCCGCTCTTAAAAGAGATATAGGATTTGAGGACGGTGATAGCGACATTAAAACTGTTGTGGGGGAGATGGAAGATAATGAGCGGCGCGCGCGTGACAATGTGAGCACGATCGAAAACAAAAGGAAATTGCTTGAAAATGGGATTGCTCAAAAAAGAGAGTCTGTTAAGGATATTGAAAAACAACTGTCCACCATTTCAAAATATATCCAAAAACTTAAAACGGATGTATCATCCACGCAAAAAGAGATTGAAAAATCCGACAAATCATTGAAGGAGTTGGATGGCAAGCGACAGATGGCGGTTGATGAGGTTGAAAAACTTGGATTTACGGTCGAGAAACTGGATAGTATTGATGATATTATGGGATTGCTGGTGGACCAGCAGAAAAAGTTGCATGGCAGAGAACGTGAGATTTCGACCTTGATCGCCGGATTCGATAAAAGTATCAAAAAAAGCAAAGATCTTCTGGCAAAAGGAATGTGTCCAACTTGTGGGCAGGATCTCAAAGGTTCGAGTATCGTTGAGACAACTGCGAGTGACGAAGAACAAAAACTAAAGTTCGATGGTGAATTGTCAGATGTCAAGGCAAAGCAAGTTGAAATTGATGAAAAACTTGGGCGTGTCAGGTCTTTGAAGGCACACGCTAAAGTGATTGCCGATTGGATCAAAGATACGGAACTTATTCACAGCAAGGTTGAAACTTCCAATAAATCAATTGCTGATTATAATATAAGGATCGTTGATGAAAAGAAAAAGTTTGGTGAACTTGAGGGGCGCAAGTCTGGGCTTTTGTTAGCGATTGAAGAGCTTGATAGAGGGATATTGGAATTAAAAGAAGAGGAAAACGTTGCAATTAAAGTGCATTTAAAAGCCAAAGAGTTCCTCAGTATTGCTAAAAAGATACAGGAAAATATATTTGAAATTGACAAGTTACAAGATCACATCAAGCAACTCGATGACAAGATCGTTGGTATCCAGAATATGATCGGACACTTTGAAAGTCAGATAAATGAACGCAAAGAACGTCTTGTTGAAGTTGATAAAAAGATGGGCACTATTGATATTAAAGAAATGCAAACAAATTTTAAACAGTTTGAGAGTGCGTATAAGAACATCGGGGTTCAAATAGAGCATCTTTTCCGCGAAAAAGGTGAAGTGCAAAAAGACATTGGTCGGCTGGAGACTGAAATTAATCGCCTGTCTTTACTCGAAAATAATCTGAAGATATTAAAGAACAAGTCGGATTACCTGCATGCAGTATATATGGATGCCGAGGCTCTTGAGAACATGTACATGCGCATACGTGCAGACCTTCGTTCGCGAAATATAGGTGCGCTGGATGCGGTGCTTAATGAGATGTTCTCGTTCATGTATACAAATAATGCTTATTCTCATATCAAACTTGATTCGGAATATAATCTTACAGTGTATGAGAAGGATGGAACGACACTTGAACCAAAACTCTTGAGCGGCGGTGAACGTGCTATATTCAATCTGGTATTGCGGTGTGCAATATATCGCTTGTTGTCACTCGGTGTTGGTGGTATATCGCGCGGCACGGCTCTGCCACCCTTAATACTGGATGAGCCGACTGTGTTTTTGGATCGAGGACACATCCAGCAATTGATAAAGCTCATTGATATGATGCGCGATATCGGTGTGGGGCAAATACTTATCGTATCGCACGACGAATCGTTGATCGATTCGGCTGATCATGTATTTGTGGTTGAGAAAGATCCGGTCACAAACACATCAAGCATATCTGCTATGTGAGTTTAGAAATAAACATTCATGACCCGTCGGGACACCCACGGGCAATAAAATGAAGGTATTTTCATACCAAATTACCAGCAACATCCAAGATCCAAAAGTGTCTGTACATCATCTGAGTTCTCGTCAAAGAACTCATAATTTTTAATTAAGTGTCCGTCAAGAGTAAGTGAATCCAGATAACCATACCAGTAAACTACCATTCCCTGCCCGTATTCTTCTTCGTAGTGTTTGAATTGCTTTTTGGAATAGTGTTTATGTTCTGCTTCGTCACCAAAAAGTGCTTTACTTTCTATCCATGAAACTTCCGTACCATCAATGTTAAGGGGTTCATTGAGCACACAATCCGGTGTTTTAGTTGCACCACTATCACGAAGATCGTTTTCATTTCGGTACTCAATGTTGTTGTCATTCAGCCACTTTTCAATAACACTTTCACCCATTTTTCCTTTTTCAGTTTGTATTTGGTGGGCCTGGGGGGAGAAGAAATAGTCTGAGTTGAGTGCCTGTACGATCTCATCTTTAAGGCGTTTTTCCTGGATATTGTTTGGATCATTGAACATCTCATTAATGTATTTTTTTGAGTGCCCCATCTCTTTCAATATTATAGATGCCATAAGTGTAGCAGGGATATTATTCCGGTTTGCAATATTAAGAATGGTATCTCCCCTATCCCATTCGAGAAGAAGCCATTTGCTTTTACTCTTGATGCGGCCGTGTGTTTTTTTCACATTTGAAACGATCTTTTGACTAAGTATTGCCGTGATCACTCCAACAGGCTGGGCGATATCTTCTGAAACATGTTCAACATCTTCCGAGGAATTAAGTGAATCACGAATTTTTAAATATGTATCAATATCCATTTCTCTTTGTCTCCAATTTACACTTTTGCAGCATCCGATATCAGCAAACACTCAGCACAGCGTTTCTTGCCGCAGTATGTTTTTGCATATTCAACGATAAGTGCATGGTATTCTTTATACAGGTCAATATTTACTGGTAATTCCTTTTCAAAGAGTTCTTGCAACTTTATATAGTTTCCATTTATTCCAAGGCAGTCCATGATGCGGGTGGTGTATGCATCGATCACAAATTTTGGTTTGTTTGCAGCATAAAGCACTATGCTGTCCGCAGTTTCATTTCCCACACCATTAAGGGATAACATATCATCCCTTAGTTTGTCGGTAGGCGCATTAAACACGTTCTCAATACCAATATCAGCAAAATATTGTGCAATATTGTTCAGGCGGGATGCCTTTTGTCGATAGAAACCGCAGCAATGGACAAGTTCTTCGATCAATTCAACATCTGCTTGTGCGAGGGTATCAGGTTCCAGCAATCCGTGTTCCTTGAGATTTGATATTGCTTGCTCAACATTGGTCCATTTGGTCTGTTGTGTAAGGACGGCACCGATGACCACTTCAAAAGAGGTATCAGCAGGCCACCAGTTCTGATGGCCAAATTCATTAAGAAGAGTATTGTAAACGTTTTTCAGGTTGTTACATTTCATTTTTAAAAACGATCCATTCCTTATCTGTAAAGCACTACAGTACTACCACGAACCTCGATCAGTGTGGTCTTGGTGGCATCTGCAAGTTGTTGTGCGAGGGTTTTGGAATCCACGCCTGTACTTTTTAGCATCTTTACTTTAACTAAACGGTTTGCTTTAACCTGTTTTTTTAGTTCTTCTACGACAGCATCTGTTATTCCATTCTTTCCGATGTTAATGATCGGTTTTAGTTGAACAGCTTCAGACTTGAGTTTGTATAATTTATCTTTATCCATTGTATTTCTCACATTACTATATATCTATGATTCATCGTATCAAATGTACATATTTGTATCGGTATATCTATAATCAAAAAAATTGCTGGAATTTTACCTTAATGCAGATAAATGTATTTTCTACATCAGAGTATCTTTTTGATCTTCTCGGCGGCTTTTTCAAGTTCTACAAGTATGAGGCCAAGGCCAGCATCGAGCTTGGTTAATACGACGAGTAGTGCTTTTGGTCCTGCTCCGGTAGCAATTAGTTTTCCATGTTCTGACTCTACGATCACCCTGTCAGGTGTGCCTTTTCCAAGTTCGGTTGTAGCTGTTTCTGCTGCACCGAGCATTGTGGCAGACATTGCTGCAAACGTTTCAGCCCTTGTACTATCACTTGATGGGAAATTAGATGTTATAAGCAGACCATCCCGGCTTACAATAACTGCTGATTCCACGCCACCGACCTTTTTGGTATCGTCAAGGATCTTATTAAGCATGTTGATTGTGTCAGTCATATTATGCCACCTCCGTAATCTTATTTACAAGACTTTCAAACGCTTCAAAGACTCCCACGCCTTTGTCAGCAATCGCTGGCAGTATCTTTACACTATCTGGTATGTTGAAATGTTTGCGTATTTCCTCAGGTTTAAGTGCATCACTTTTGTCCTGCTTGTTTGCAATTATAACAAGGGGCAATCCGTATGCTTTTGTGATCTCAAGCATTTGTTTTGCCCGTACAAAATCCTTTGTGTTAGTGGAATCAACAACAAGGAATATTCCCATAGCTTCTCCACTAAGCATCTTGATGATAGGGTCGAACCGTTCTTGCCCGGGAGTTCCGAATATATCGGCACTGAATCCCTTATAATCAACATGTCCATGGTCAAGCGCAACTGTTGTTCCAATTCTGTCCACAGATACCGCGCGTGTTGAAAGTGCGTGTACAAAAGTGGATTTTCCAGCATCGAAAGGACCTGTAACAACGATCTTTGGAATATATATCCTTATTCCGCCAGGTCGAAGTACCCTGAACAACATGGATTTAAGTTTAACGTCACTCCATTCTGCTTTCAGCACACCGAAATACTGTCCGAATATGACCCGTTCGGCAATACCACCGATGGTGATGACTGCATCAAAAAGATTGTGCTTTATGTGTTCAAGAGTCTCTGGTTCATAAGGCCATGCAGTGAAATTATAGATCAACACATGTTCGTAAAGCATACCGTATGTGTTCCAGTTTTTAATTGCATCGAGTGTTTTCTGTTCTCCGCAAAGGTCCATTATGGTCGATAGCGACTCAAACATGATAACAGATTTATCATCGAGTTCTTCAATCACTTTCTCAATGGTCTCATTTAGTGAATCTATATTTTCTGGATCTCCAACAATGTATTTTTCATTAGAGGTTGCCCCGACCAAACCTGAATATGCATCTACAATGATAAGATTCTCGCGATATGTTTCAAGGTTCCATCCAAATTCTTTGAATGTATCTATTATCATTGTTGGGTCTGAACTTGACGCAACGAATACACATTTCATGCCGGCTGCAAGGTTGTGATATAATGTCTGCATGCCGAATACATTGCCTTCCACACCCGGGTGAGTGTAATATATGAGTGATTTTCCGTTTGGAATTCCTCCCATAAGATAATCATCCAGTTTAATAATACCTGTTTCTATCATGGTCAAACACTCTCCTGCATGATCAAATTCATTCCATTCATTTCATAATTGAACCATGGTGTTGGTTTTGGAGTAAATCCCACAACTCTCATTGCATACCCATCTCCATTTTCTTTGATCTCGATCATTCCATCAAAAAGTTGTTTTAAAGTGGCTATTGTCTGTGGATCGTGCATCCCATCCTCAACAACATATATTCCGAGTGCATTTGCGGCTTTCACACGTCCTGTGAAAACATGAAGGAACCTGAAAACTGTCTGGATATTGGAATACATCAAGATGGTGGAAAGGGAATTGATGCACAATCTTGTATTCAATATGTTCTTTTTCATCAGGAATTGTTCAAAGAACTGACTGATCTTGACACCGATTCCAGTGAGATCAACAGGACTTGAAGCACGTTTGATGTTTTCAGTGTCAGCAGCACCCATACCAAGTGTTTTTGTGACACAGTCCACAATTCCGATATTTGCATTAGAGATGTCCAGTTTATTTTCTTTGAACCAATTAAAAACACGTTCGCCGGGTTCACGGGTAGATACAACGATCGCTGCATTGTTGTCTTTTACACCATTATATATTATGGTGTTTATAATGTCATCTTTACCGCTCATAGGGGGCCCTATCATCATTATATTACTTCCCCCTCTGATTTTACCTATTTGGTCATCGATTTCCTTGATGCCCAGTGAATATCCTGACATTTTATTATCCCTCTTGTGTGCGAATTAATGTAATCTAAATATCTAAACAGAATTTGTTAATTGGATAAATCATTTAATTTTATTTCAGTATATAATACATTATACGTTATTATATAAAAACAATATCAACATTAAACCATCTGCATGGCACATTTCGATCACTCTTTTGTGTGCTTAATGATATGTCCGGCTTCTGGAATAATTATCTCCTCAAGTGCCAGCCTTACAGCATTGGGGGAACCCGGGAGGCAGAATATTGCCTTGTTCTTTATTACCCCTGCAATTGCCCGTGTCAATATCACTGATGTGCCGATCTGCTGGATGCTCTTGTACCTGAAAAGTTCCCCAAAACCTGGCATTTCCTTGTCAAGCATTGGTGTAATGGATTCAATGGTGATATCTCTTGATGCAAGTCCAGTGCCACCGCTTGTGATTATTATGTCTGTGTCAGTTTTAGTTGCAGATCTTATAACATTCTGTATTTCATTCAATTCATCGCTTATTAGTAAATATTTCACGACACGGTGTCCATTTTGTGTGATAATGTCTCTCATGACCTGTCCTGACATATCATCTGCATCTTCAGGGTTTGCAACAGTTTTATTTATCTTGCCACATTTTTCTGCTCTTGATGTTGATATCGTCACAAGAAAAAAATTGTATGGTCCGTGTGTATTTTTCTTATGTTGATGAGTGCTATTATTGGTGGATGTATTCATACGAAGTATTTATACATCAGTCGGTATATGAATCATACGATTTTGACTATGAGAGTACTGGCAATAGATATTGGGACCGGAACGCAGGATATTCTGCTGTATGATACAAAAAAAGAGGTAGAGAACAGCTTGATCATGGTGATGCCTTCACCTACTGTTATAATTGCAGACAGGATCCGCAGTGCAACTGATGAGGGCAGGGATATTGTGTTAACTGGTGGTATCATGGGGGGTGGGCCATGTGTCCGCGCGATAAAAGAACACATTGGCAAAGGTTTTTTGGTATACTCTACAAAAAATGCTGCACTTACGATCAATGACAATCTTGAGATGGTGCGTTCAATGGGTGTTATGCTTATTGATGAGCAGGATATGAGTTCCTTGCCGGATGATGTTTTAAAAATCGAGTTACAGGATATTGATACATCTGCTATATTTGGTGCACTTTCACAGTTTGGGGTGAATGTAGGTTCAGGTTTAGACTTACATTTAGACTTACATTTAGATTTGGATGCCGATGAACAGATCAGATTTGCTGTTGCGCTTCAGGATCATGGCGATTCCCCGGATGAGAGTAATCGGATAGGAAGGTTCAGGCATTTTGAA
The DNA here is from genome assembly GCA_023544565.1 of Methanosarcinaceae archaeon. Lineage (GTDB taxonomy): Archaea > Halobacteriota > Methanosarcinia > Methanosarcinales > Methanosarcinaceae > Methanovorans. The sequence goes on along the minus strand of JAMJFS010000011.1, from coordinate 7,539 downwards.
GAGCAGATTAAAAAAGGAGGGGATCTTGACCTTTTTACGTATCATGGTGGTGACATCCCTCCGTACCTGACTCGAATTAAGTCTGCATTTGATACACTTGATGGTGGTTATTTTGTTGGGAGTGGTTTTGGTAATGGTAATGGTAATGGGGGTGCGGATAAGGAAAGTGTGATGTTCATGGACACCGGGCCGGCTGCGATATTTGGTGCGCTTCTGGACGCCGCAGCAGAGCAACCGTCAATTGTTGTGAATGTAGGGAATGGTCACACACTTGGTGCGCTTGTTATTGATGGTCGGGTAAGGGCATTATTTGAGCATCACACTTCAAGTATGGGCTTTGAAAAATTGCAGGATCATATAATCAGACTTGCGGATGGTACACTTACATTTGATGAGGTGTTCAATGATGGCGGGCATGGATGTTACATCGGTGATACGTTAGATTTTGATGCGATACGGTCTGTGATGGTGACCGGGCCAAAACGTGATGTTTTGCAAAACGGTGCGGAGTCCCTTAAAAACACGGAATTATGGGCAAAGTTGCATTTTGCGGCACCGTTTGGAAATATGATGCTTTCCGGATGTTTTGGACTGTTGTCTGCATTTTTGAAAAACGATGAGAGTTTTACTGATAAGACTTATAAACCCATAGGTAATTAGGGGTAAAACTGTGTTTGATATATATTTTAGTCGAGTATATATTGAACAATCTAACTTTAAAAATTTAAATAATACATCATTTATTAGATCAAATGCATCAGATGGCAACGATTGATGTCGGTTTTTTCTATTAAATTCCACTACTAATTCAAGGAGGCTTAATTTCATGGTACGAAAACCAGCAAGTATGTACAGAAACGTAAAACAGCGCTCATTCACAAGACGAAAATACATGGGCGGTGTGCCCGGCAGTCAGGTCATTCACTACGATATGGGTAACAAGACAGCAGATTTCCCAATCAAGGTAACTTTAGTTGTAGATGAAAGATGCCAGATACGTCACACAGCACTCGAAGCTGCACGTATTACTGCAAACAGGGCACTGACAACTGCAGCAGGTCGTGCAGGTTTCCATCTAAAGTTGCGTGTATATCCTCACGAAGTATTGAGAGAGAACAAACAGGCAACTGGCGCGGGTGCTGACCGTGTATCAAGTGGTATGCGAGGAGCATACGGTAAGAATGTATCAACTGCAGCACGAGTTAGTGTTGGCCAGAAGATATTTACGGTCTCTGTTAACAAGGAACATTTTGAAGCAGCAAAAAATTCAATGTGGAGAGCAGGACAGAAATTACCAACACCTGTTCGAATTGTTGTTGATAAGGGCCAAGAACTGGTCCTTTAAGTAATAATCTTTAATTAATGAGTTATCGGAGGCTGTGAACAATGGATGATTACGAAGCACTATTGGACCGTGCAATCAAAAATTTGCCGGATATGGAAACTACGGATGCCCGTTTCGTAATACCTGAGCCCAAAATTTTTATAGAGGGCAAGACCACAATTTTGGATAATTTCAGCAATATAGTAGATGTGTTGAACCGAGATGCAGACCATCTTATGAAATTCCTTACCCGTGAAATGGGTACAGCCGGCAAACTGGAAGGCGGACGTGCAATATTTCAGGGAAGATTCCCTAAAGAATTGATGAAATCAAACATTGAGTCTTATGTGGAAGAGTATGTAATGTGCTCCGAATGTTCCCGCCCGGATACTCAACTCGTTAAGGATAATAGAGTACTGGTACTCAAATGTTCTGCATGCGGTGCACACAGGCCTGTTAAGAAGAGAAGAGCTGTTGCTTCAGCACCTCGTGATGCTGTTGAAGAAGGTCAGGAATATGAGGTCAGGATCGATGCGGTTGGTTCCAAAGGCGATGGAATAGCCAAACTTGCAAAGTTCACAATATTTGTACCCGGTGCCGTAAAGGGTGATGTTGTAACGATCAAGATAAACCGTATAAGCGGTACTCTTGCATTTGCCCAAAAAATATCCTAATTTTTAAAGAGGGTCTGGTCAAAACCCTCATGTTTTTATTATATTAAACATATTTTATATGCATAATAATTTAATGTATACATATTAAATGGTTTGATTATGATATTGGGCATAAAATAAGGAGTTTTCGTGACTCGCGTACCAACTGCAATTCCCGGACTTGATGAACTTATAGAAGGCGGATTTATCGAGAATGATGTTATTCTGCTAACCGGTGGTCCGGGTGCAGGGAAGTCCACTTTTGGGATACAGTTTTTGTATGATGGGATCAAAAATTACAGTGATCCCGGGGTATATGTTACATTGGAAGAGTCACCGGCACGTATTATCAGAAACATGTGGCGGCATAACTGGGACCTTGAAAGACCAATAAAAGAGAATAAGTTGCGGATAATCCGTGCAAATCCAATTGCATATGGACGGTATATAAAAGAATCTGTTCTGGCAGATGGGATTACTGATGTGGAAACCGCAACGATTGAGAATCTCCTGAATCAGATATTTGCACAGGTAAATGAAATTGGTGCAAAGCGTCTTTTCATTGATTCCATTACGTCTCTTAAGATATCATCGGATGAAACAACTGTCAGACACATGATAATGGAATTCATCAAGAATCTGGAGAATTTCGATTGTACAACATTGATAACAAGCGAACTCCACAACAATCTGGAGAATTTCAGTGTGGAGGAATATTTGTCAGAAGGTGTTATTCGTTTACATGTGTCAAGAGTTGGTGGAAATCGTGTTCGTGCTATCGAGATAATTAAAATGCGTGGTGTAAAGCACGATGAGATCATGCATCCATATGCAATCACAGATGAGGGTATAGTTGTGTATCCGTTCGAGACTGTCATCGGTAAAGAGGCGGATGTATTCGAATCAACATTTTTTTAATTAAGAGGTATATTACGTGAAAACCGATGCTTCAGTCGATGATACAGATATCACCATTTTTACGATACCTGGCTTGTCAATAAATATAAACTCGAAACATCCGGATGGTATTCTACAGTTGAATGCATCAGGTAATTTGCATGCTGTGTGCACTCCCTTCCTGAACAAGATAAACACTCGTCTCAAGTATGAGAAGCCGGCACTGGTTGATGGGGAAAGAGTAATCGCATCAACATGGCTTCCTCCTATTCCGAGTAAGGCATTCAAAAGACTTCTTTATGCAGAAGTCCAGATCGCACTTGGGAAGTATGTTCCCGAGACTGCATCGTTTGAGATCACACGTGAGTGCAAGTGCAATTGTGAACACTGTGTGGTAAGCGGTGGTGAAGGGGATATGGATATTGATGCCATCAAACGCGCGATCGATGAAGCACTGGACATGGGTGCATTTATCATTACATTTACTGAAGGCGATCCACTCTTGCGGGAAGAGATATTTGAACTTATAGAATACGTTGACAAGGATCGTGCAATTGTGAATATCTTCACACCCGGGACAGAGATCACACCACAAGTCGCAAAGCGGCTAAAAGATTCCGGACTTCACAGTTTGCTGGTTAGTATCTATTCAACCGACCCTAAAAAACATGATTCAGTACGGCGGCTTGATGGTGCATATGAGAAAGCGACTGCAGCGATCAAACACGGTCTCGATGCCGGTCTGTTGGTTACGATGACCACGCATGTTGCGCCTGATAGGATTGGTGAACTGCCTGCAATGTATGAATTGGCATCGGAATTGGGGGTACATGAGTTCTCTTTGTGGGAATCTGTACCGAAAAAGATTGGGGATGCAATACTCTCAGATACTGATCGAAAGACGATACTTAATATGTATCATAGGGTAAATTCTACAAAAGGCGGACCAAGGATATTTTCCAATACATTCTTTGAGGGCGAGATGCTGGGTTGTATGGCAGGGCAGCGATGGGTGCATGTTTGTGTTGACGGTTCTGTAAAACCGTGTCCTTACTTGCCGTTTGAGTATGGTAATATTGAGAATGAGTCGCTAAAGAGTATATGGGGTAAAATTCGTTCATATCCGCAGTTCAAGGGCGAGAGGCATGTTTGTTTGATGCATGATCCGAACTTTTTGGAATTGGTGTCCAGGATACCGGAAGATGCGAAAGTGCCTTATGATTTTAAGATGTTGAAATAATAGAAAGATAGAAAAACGAAAAGAAATCTTGCATTGATATGCAAGATCAATTACATTTCTCTAACTGAATGGATATTGGTAAGTGGTACGTAATGCTTTTTACCTACGGCGTCACCCTCGGTAGGGTAGAATACAATGTAGTGGGTATGTCCTTCCACTTCAAGTAATTTTGAGGTGGTAATCCATGTATCCGATTTCATATCTCCATTCTCGTCTTTTCGACATTTTGTTTTAATGATGTACTTCCTATCCGTCACAATAAAGCCCTCCTATATAATATTGAATTGTATGTAGACAATAAACTATTGTTTATACTCATATTTCAAGGTTATCTTAACGGCGACACATGCGAACATTTACATACATTTACGTATTTTTATGGTTGATTTTAGTTGCTATTGCATATAAGTAATTATAAAGTAAAAGTCATTGAGGAACCGTATGAATGTGAAACTTGACCCATGGGGCGCAGTAAATATTGACGATTATTCCAAATTGTTCGATGAATTTGGAATACAGCCATTTAATACGGTAATCCCTGATATTGCCAAACCCCACAAGTACATGCGACGAAATGTGATATTCGGTCACAGGAGTTATGACCTTATCACAGATGCGATGAAAAACAAGACGCCGTTTTCAGTTATGAGCGGATTCATGCCATCAGGAAAGGTTCATCTTGGAGGCAAGATGGTGATGGAAGAGATCATCTGGCATCAGCAGATGGGTGGCGATGCATTTGTAGGTATTGCCGATCGGGAAGCACATTCGGTTCGTGGTATGTCATGGGAAAAATGCCGTGAGTTAGGTATCAATGAATACATTCTCAGTTTGATAGCGCTTGGTTTTGAACCTGAGGGGCTTATCTATTTTCAGTCCGAATCAAGCAGCGTAAAGGATCTCGCATTCGAACTTGGTATCAAGGCGAACTTTTCAGAACTCAGCGCAATATATGGTTTTGGCGGTGAGACTAACATCTCCCACATGATCAGTGCACTTACCCAGAGTGCAGATATCTTGCAACCGCAATTGTCGGAATTCGGGGGACCAAAACCCACAGTTATTCCGGTGGGTGCAGACCAGGACCCACACATACGATTAACGAGAGGACTTGGTCACAAGATGAACATGTTCAAGATAGAAGGACGAGAGGACAACAAAGGTAATCATTACATTAGTGTTCGTGGCAAAGCTGCACCAAAAGGTGCTTTGGCTGAGGTTGCACAACGGGTAAACGGTAATGCCAAACTATTCGAAGGTCATGTTGATATATTTGGAACTGATGATATTCCTGCTGTAATTGATGTTGTTCGTCAGGTGGAACTGGACTTTGGAGGATATGGTTTCATGCCGACTGCGGCAACATATCACAGGTTCATGTCAGGGCTTCAGGGTGGCAAGATGTCAAGTAGTATTCCTGAAAGTCTTATTGCTCTTACAGATGATCCCAAAGAAGCCTCAAAGAAGGTAAAGCGTGCAAAAACGGGCGGTCGCGTTACACTTGATGAGCAGAAAAAACATGGCGGTGAACCTGAGAATTGTTCCGTGTATGAACTGCTTTTGTTCCATCTGATAGATGATGATAAGGAGTTGATGGAACTCCATTCTGAATGTGTTGGTGGCAGTCGCATGTGCGGCAGTTGTAAATCACTTGCTGCTGAACTTATGTCTGATTTCCTGATCGAACATCAGGAATTGCGTGAACTTGCAAGGGATAGACTGGATGAATATGGATTATAGGTATTAGTTATAGTTATATGTACAATTAGATCAGGTGTAATTATTATGGGCGCACAGTACAACCTCACAACCAATGACAAAAACGTATTGTTGGCACTGGATGAATTTTCATCATCTGCAACTCCACAGGAACTTGCAAAGGAATCACTTTTAAAGATAGAGACAGCTATGCAATCAGCATATTTGTTGGCTGAGGTGGGACTTGCACGGGTTGATGAGGAACTCATTGAAACGTATCTGCTGACAGCAGAAGGCATCGAATGTGCAAAGGATGGATTGCCTGAGCGCCAGATAATCGATGCAATATCAGAACCGACTTCTATTGACGACTTGAAACAGCGCCTGTCTCCCAATATGGTTGGGATTGCAACAGGATGGCTTCGCCGTAAAGGCTGGGCAAATATTGACAAAGGCATGATTGTTCCGACCGGTAATTCGGACATGGGTAATGATGAGATCGTGCTTGAATTATTCAAGGAGCATGCACAGACCATTGATGAACTTGGTGCCGACAAGAAGATCGTAACTGATCTTATTAAGCGAAAACTTGTGTCAAAGCATGAGAAAAAACACAGGCTTATTTCTATCACAGATGCAGGAAAGGCATTTATTGCTGAGGGAATCGTTATTGAGGACGAGATTACCCAGATCACATCTGAATTGCTAAAGAGCGGGGAATGGAAGAACAAGAATTTCCGTCCATATAATATTAACACAAAACCAAAGCCGGTATATGGTGCAAAGACACATCCATACCAGCGCCTGATCGACCAGATGCGCCAGATCTTCCTTGAGATGGGATTCACTGAGATCAAAGGCGATATCGTGCAGAGTTCGTTCTGGAACTTTGATGCGCTTTTCCAGCCGCAGGATCATCCGGCACGTGAGATGCAGGATACTTTCCATCTTTCATCCACATCCGAACTGCCTTCTGAGTACACGGACAATGTGCGTGCAATGCATGAGCATGGTGGTGACACCGATTCGACCGGATGGGGTGGGAAATGGAGTGAGGAAATAGCCGGCAAAAATGTGTTGCGAACCCATACAACTGCGGTTACCATTAAGTATCTTGCAGATAATCCACAGGCTCCTGTTAAGGCATTCTGTATTGACAGGGCATACCGCCGTGAGACTATTGATCCGACACATACTCCTGAGTTCGAGCAACTTGAGGGTGTTGTCATGGATGAGAATATGTCATTTGCGAATCTGCTTGGATGCCTTGCAGAGTTCTATCACAGGATGGGATTTGAGGATGTCCGGTTCCGCCCTGGTTATTTCCCATACACTGAACCAAGTGTCGAACCTGAGGTCTATGTCGAAGGTATGGGCTGGGTGGAACTTGGTGGTGCGGGCGTGTTCCGAAAAGAAGTTACAGAACCGCTTGGTATCAAACACCCTGTTCTTGCATGGGGACTTGGTGTAAGCCGTGTGGCTATGCTCAAACTTGGACTGCGGGATCTGCGTGAGTTGTATCAGTCTGATATTGACTGGTTGAGGAAGAGCGAAGTTTGTGAGTTGTAAATTATAAATTGAGATCGCATTTTTAGATGCAGCAACTCCGCCTTCAGACGGCGTGTTTCATTGTTACTGTCCGTCATCATTCGCAAAATATGCAGTTCCTACGTAGTGTCATGTCAACAGTATAATGTCGTAAAATATATTAGATATGACCTTCATAA
>JAMJFS010000010.1 GCA_023544565.1 Methanosarcinaceae archaeon | reverse complement strand
GATCCAGACAGAAGACCACGCGCTCGAATACGAAAGACTTCGAGGGCGAGATACCCCAGGAGCACTGCGGCGCAGGGACAGTGATGACATGGGATCGGGGCGGGCTTGTGGTCGAAGAACTAAGGGAGAACTAAGAGATACTGTTCGAACTGGCCAGACAAACAAGCTAACCACCCTCTCGCAACCACAAATCTGCGTAAATCAGCGAAATCTGTGTCTGGAAAATTTAAATATTAACCGCAGATGCACGCGGATGGACGCAGATACGCTCCGCGTCGTTTTTGTTTATTCACAGTGGCGGATGCATGTCTTTTTGCAACTCTGCGTCCTCAGCGTGCTCTGCGGTGAAATTATATTCCATATTCATTGGACTAAACGAATTTTAGAAAGCGCCGTCAGGCAACAAACAAGATAAAATCATACAACAGCAAATTACAATCATTTGGTAAATATGCCAATAAGTGTCTGTTCGATCACTTTTACCTTTTCGTTCGTCAATGTTCCTGCTTTGTATTCAACTATTGATCTATCAGCTGTGAAAAGCCTATTTGGTCGGATCCTGCTTTCCACCTTCAATTTTCCTTCATAAAAATCACTTCTGTCAAGAGGTATGGAAAATCTGTCATTTCTCGCCACACTCGTTATCTGACAAAGGATAACATCGTTACCATCTAAGTTCGCAACAACTAATGCCGGTCTTCTTTTAGAAGCACTAAGATCAGAGAAGGGGAAAGGAATGACAACGATATCACCTTTTACAAATCTTTCCATGCTTCATCTTCCTCTTTGCTATTCCAGTCTTTTGCAAGGACTCTCTCACTTGCAAACGCAGTCTGCATACTTTCTTCTACCTGTTTCATAGACCTCAGTTCTATCCTGTCATCATATGCAATAATAGCAATCTTATCTCCTTCTTTAAACCCCTCAATATCCCTGATACGTTTTGGAATAGAGATCTGTCCTTTTCTTGTTATTGTTCCGCTTTTCATTTCAAGTAATGGCATCGACTACCTCTCTGTATTCTTATATGTAAGAAAAGTAAGAAAACTACATAAACGTGTCGATGGTCACAGAGATTGTGAAACAAAGAATGTTTATAGCATCAAGCAACTCGCGATCCAGACAGAAGACCACGCGCTCGAATACGAAAGACTTCGAGGGCGAGATACCACAGGAGCACTGCGGCGCAGGGACAGTAACAATATGGGATCGGAGCGGGCTTGTGGTCGAATACATCAGGGGGCAGCTTACATGCCGTTTCACAACTCTGCGCTTGTATATGTCCCTTATTGCAAGAGCAACAAAAAAATAAAAAAAATTGATGGGTGCATCCCCATCAGATCATTCCAAAATTCCGCCCTTACTTGCAGAACCTACCACTTTTTGATATCGAGACAGATAACCTGATTCTGCATCTTTTTTAGGATGTACCAGTGACGCACGCCTCTTATCAAGTTCTTCCTTTGGAACATTCAGGTTCAGGATCCTCTTTGGCATATCGATCTCGATCTCATCCCCATTTTGAACAAGTGCAATAGGTCCGCCTTCGATGGCCTCAGGACATACATGACCTATGCAAGGCCCGCGAGTGCCACCGGAAAAGCGTCCATCAGTGATCAATGCTACCGAATCGATCAGACCCATGCCTGCGATCGCAGATGTTGGGGATAACATTTCCCTCATGCCAGGACCTCCCTTTGGACCCTCATATCTAATAAATACAACATCTCCTGATACAATATCTCCTGCCATTATGCCTTTCATGGCATCCTCTTCACTTTCATAAACGCGAGCAGGTCCTTTGTGTACAAGCATTTTCTTATTAACTGCTGATTGTTTCACTACCGAACCCTCCGGCGCAAGTGTTCCTTTAAGTATGGCAATGCCTCCTTCAGGATGCACAGGATTTTCAAGTGTTGATATGACCTTTTTATTTGTCTTTGGATTAACGATCACAAAATCGTTAAGATCTTCACCAATGGTCTTTCCGGTAACAGTTCTTGCATCCAGTGCAAGCATGGGCCCAAGACGCTCAATGATCGCCTGTACTCCGCCTGCCCTGTCAAGATCCAAAATAAAATCGCCACCACCGGGTCGTAGAGAAACTATATGGGGAGTCGTCTTACTCAACTCGTCAAATAGTTCAATTGGAAGTTCAAGCCCGAATTCGTGTGCAATGGCAGGCAAATGCAGAGTCGTGTTCGTACTTCCGCCAATTGCCATGTCAACCTTTATCGCATTCTCGATCGATTTTTGTGTTACGATCTTGCGAGCAGTCAGTCCTTCTTTTACCATGGCAACGATGCGCTCACCGGACTCTTTTGCAATACGTGTTTTCTTTGCATCAACCGCATGTGCAGTTCCGCATCCGGACAAACTCAATCCAAGTGCTTCAGTAACACACGCCATCGTATTGGCAGTAAACAATCCGGCACATGAACCTGCACCACTGCATGAGAGGTCTTCCAATATCTTTAATTCAGAATCCGAGATCAATCCATTCTGATGCGCACCAACGCCTTCAAAAACGGATACAAGATCACGATTCTCATCACCAGCAAAACCCGGCAGCATTGGACCGCCTGTAACTAATATTGCAGGAATATCAAGCCTTCCTGCAGCCATAATATGGCCCGGCACGATCTTGTCACATGTAGGGATCAATACCATTCCGTCAAATTGGTGTGCCTGCACCATAATTTCAATGGTATCCTCTATCGCCTCCCGGCTTGGAAGCGAGTATTTCATACCCTTATGACCCATTGCAATACCGTCGCATACACCAATTGTATTGAACTCGAATGGAATACCACCGGCATTCCGAATTCCTGCTTTTACAGCCTCAGCCAATTTATCAAGGTGTATGTGTCCTGGAATTATCTCATTCCATGAGTTGACAACCGCAATGAATGGCTTATCCATCTCAGAATCCGTCACTCCGGTAGCCTTCAAAAGAGAGCGATGTGGTGCGCGCTCAACTCCTATTTTGATATTGTCACTTCTCATTAAATCACCATGTTTATTTGTGAAGCATCTATTATAGGTAAAGATATAAGTACACTTTCATAAAGAAAATCAATTCAAAATAGTTGAATATAAAATGTTTGCACATAGTGTATTAAATCTATAGTATATTATCGATATTTTATTATATATTATTAAAAAGTGTTGTTGTGATCTGATGAAAGTTGTAATAATAGATGGATATGTGGATGAACCCGCATGTCTTGGTGTGCCTCCTTACATGTCCCCATATCCAAGATACATCGCAGGCGCATTGCGTGAGCACAAAATACCACAACAGGACATCTATTATTTCACGATCGACCAGCTGCGCACATCACCGGAGATCGCAAAGAACAAAATAATAAGCGCAGACCTTACAATTATTATTGCCGGTATGACCGTGCCGGGAAAATACCTGCGTGCATCCCCGATAACGCCCGGTGAGATCGAAAGCATATTCAACACCGTATCCGGAACAAAGATACTTGGCGGACCAATACGTCTGGGTTTTAGCAAGGAAGGCGGAAAGGTAGCGCAAATATTGGGTATCGATGTAGAAGATGTATACCTTGCACATGCTGACATTGAATCATTCGTCTATGATATATTGCAAAATGAAACAAATATCCGTGACCCTGAAAACGTTGTGCATCGTTTCAGGACCGTTGATGAGATCGCAAGATGGAGTATAAATGGTGCGTTCATCATCAAACAGCATCCTGATTATCCCCACCTCATGTGTGAACTGGAAACATATCGCGGATGCGGGCGTAAGAAACATTGTTCTTTTTGCACAGAAGCCCTCTATGGTGAGTCTGATTATCGTGCCGTTTCTGATGTTGTGGATGAGGTCAGTGCACTCTATAACGTTGGTGCAAGATACTTCCGCATAGGTCGACAACCTGACCTGTTCACATATCATGCAACCGATACAGGTGGAGATATTCCAAAACCAAATCCCCATATCATAGAATCACTCTACCGTGGCATCCGCAATGTTGCACCGGAGTTGCGCGTATTGCATCTTGATAATGTAAATCCGGCAACAATAGCAGCATATCCTGATGAATCACGCGCGATCATGAAAACGATCATACAATATCATACATCAGGTGATGTAGCTGCGCTTGGTATGGAAAGTGCAGATCCGAAGGTTGTGGCTGCAAATGATCTGAAAGCAATGCCGGAAGACGTATTCGAAGCGATCGAACTGATAAATGACGTGGGAGGTAAACGAGGGGAAAATGGGCTTCCTGAACTCTTGCCGGGTTTGAACTTTGTTCATGGATTGCAGGGTGAGACAAAAAATACCTTTGAGATGAACTATGATTTCATGAAAAAGGTCCTTGATGCAGATCTTCTTGTCCGGCGAATAAATATCAGGCAGGTCATGTCATTTCCCGGCACTCCCATGTTTGGCAAGGATGTGCTTGTCAAAAAGCACAAAAATTTGTTTTTAAAGTATAAGGAAAAGGTACGAAAAGAAATTGACCTTCCGATGCTACGAAAAGTTGTGCCTACAGGAACTATCCTTCGTGATGTTATGTGCGAGGTCAGTGACCACATGACCTTTGGACGACAACTTGGATCATATCCACTACTTGTAGGAATTCCTGAAAACCTTCCGATCGGCAAGTTCATTGATGTGACAGTCACCGGACATGGACACCGCTCGATTACAGGTATTCCTTATCCTCTCAAGATCAATCAGGCTTCAATAAAACTGATCCGGGAACTTCCAGGTATTGGTAAAAAACAGGCTGCAGGGATTATAAGTGGCATGCCGTATAAAAGTGAACAAGATCTTTTGGACAAGAATATAATGGGAGAAGATCTGCTTAAATATATCACGATATCTTGAGATTATTGTCGTATTGCCTTATTGGATGTCAGTTGCACAAATATATGTCAATCATATATTTGATTCATCAAGCAATTTTCTTATCGCGTCAGTGTCCTTTAGTATCTTGATACTCACAAAACTGCCAACTAATATATTCATGTAAAAAGTAAGAGCACGCCATGCTATAACTGTAATACCGAGCAGGGATGGGGATACAAAGACCAAGAACAATGACGTTGCTCCAAACTCTGCAAGGCCACTTGCACCTGGTGTTGCAGGCACTACTATTATTATAGAAAGCAATACCTGTGCTGCAAAAACTACAATAAGTGAGGGATATTGATCGAGTCCCATCAAAATTACCGGCAACATCGAATATTCCACTATCCAGAAAAATATAGTACATATTGCGCCGTATAGTAAACCCTTCCTACCCTCTGTCAAAAACATCCATACACTATTATGAAAATGATCCATCTCTATATCTACACGAGCTAGTATAGGGGAAAGTGCAACCTCTGTTTTTTTGCCAAATATATGTGCGACCCGATGAACAATAAAATGAACAGGTCGTTTTGCTTGTTCAGGTTTCCACATCCCATATATTATTAATGCAAACACCAAAATCACAAGTACTTCTGCAATTATGAATACTGCATCCAGTCCATAATTTGACAGCATATCACTAAAAATGAACAAGGCAAACGGTACCATGGATAGTAACAATATTGCATCCATAAGCCGTTCACCGATCACTACTGCAGTAGCACGCCCAACTGGCATTTTGTTCCTGTGCAAAAGGTGAATCCTTAAGGGTTCACCACCTGCAGATGAAGGAGTGACTGCTGCTGCAAGTGTACTGGATATTACGATCTTCGTAGATTTTGAAATATCGATGTTATGACCAAGAGCCTGACACATGAATTTTGTACGCATGCCCCATATTATGTATGAAAACACATGCAAAGCAGCTGCTAAAATGATATATTCGTACTTGACCCCCATGATCGCATCGATCGTATTTGAATCTACAGTAAGTACAAGAACCACCATTAACGAAAATGCACTTATTAAAAGGGATGCATTCAATAGTTTTTTGAATTTATTCATAAGCAGCCGTCCAAACCACAGGTTCCTGATCAGGAAACATTGTTTGATGAATGATATTCCGGATCAATAATATCGGTTTTCACACGCATACCGGATTTGATAACAGTTTCAGGCCAGATCCTAACATTTGAATGTATTGTCGCATTGTCACCAATGACAACTCTGGGACCAATTACTGTGCCATTCTCCAGACTACAGTTTTGGCCTACGATAGTTCCGTTGTCGATCGTTGAACCTGATACATTTGAATTATTACCAATAACAATATTGTTGAAAATGTATGCTGACAGAATTCTGGAATCATCCTTGATCACGCAATTTGCACCTATGACCGTATAAGGTCCGATCAATACACGGTCCCCAATCGTTGTATTCTCGCCTATCACAATTGGTCCTACTAATGCTGAATTTGAACCAATGGATACATTGTGCCCGACTTCTAATGGCCCTTTTATGCGAGCATCTTTCGTGCTAAAATGTCCTGCGATCGTAGTTCCGGGCAGGGCTGCGAGCATCCAGCGTTGTGCCTGCCTATATGCTGCCGCACTTCCAACATCGGTCCAATCTCCACTAACAAGCAAACCATTGATCTTTTCACCTTTAGCAAGCATCGCAGGAAAAACATCTTGAGCAAAATCGTATTTTGTATCTTTTGGTATCCAATCAAGTATTTCCGGATCGCACATGTAGATACCCGTACTTGCCAGATTACTGAAAATCTCACCTGAACCCGGTTTTTCTGAAAAGCGATGTATCCTGTTTTTGACATTCATATCTGCAATACCAAATTCCCGGGGGTCATCGATAGAAAGCAGACCGATTGTCAGGATTGCGTTAGTTTTTTCATGGAACCTATACATCTCGCGGAGATTCAGGTTCAATACATGATCTCCGCCCAAAATTATGAAAGGTTCACCACGCAAGTATTTTTCAGCGTTCTTTATGCCGCCTGCCGTGCCGAGTTTCTCATGTTCGTAAACGTAATCGATATGTACGCCAAACATACTTCCATCGCCAAGATCTTCCTCGATTTTTTCAGCCATATACCCAAGTGTAACCACGATCTCGTTGAATCCTTCTTTTGCTATATGTTCGATAAGATGTACAACAGAAGGTTTATTCAAAATAGGAATACTAGGTTTTGGACGTTCAAATGTTAATGGGCGAAGTCGTGTGCCTTCCCCGCCACACATTATACATGCTCTCATATTTTATAGGATGTGGTTTTTACTTATATTACTGCCGATTCTTGATCATGTAGATATGGAATGAAAAAAGGATAAACAATTGTAATATTTACAATAAAGTAACATCGTTCTTTTTATGGACCACAACTTCCAGCTCATCCTGATACTCATCCACAATTCCCTGTATGCGAACAATATCATTTTCATTGACAATACTATCAACGTACTCTGCACCTTTGTTATTTGGTATAAACACCTTCACAATATTTTCATCATAGTCAACACTCAGGAGTAAATGGTCACCCGTGAATGTGAATTTTTTGTTCAGGATCGTTCCTTCTAAATATACAAAGTCACCGATAGCTGATCGTTCAGTCAATTGCAGGGCATCATTGCTGATGCTACCATCGTCGCTCTGGAAAAAAGTGACATAGGCTACTCCAAGTGACAAAATTGCCATTGCAAACAGCACAGCCACGATCTTTTCTTCTTTTTCCATTGTTGTTTTTTGAAAAAAAATTATAATTCAATTACTCCTGTCCAATGGAGACAAGAGTAACCTTAAAGATAAGCGTCTTTCCTGCAAGTTCATGATTGTAGTCGATCTTGACTTCCGTATCAGTGACATCTACCACAGTAACAAATCCTTGAGGTGTGCTCAGCTTATCTCCGACTGTCGGAAAAATACCCACACTTTCAAGCTCTTCAAGACTGACCGTTTGAATACGTTCCTCACTATATTCACCATACGCTTCTTCAGGAGTCAAAGTAAGGGTCTTTTCTTCACCCACAGCCATACCAATAACACCTTTGTCAAATCCTGCTATCATTTGACCTGCACCGACTGTGAACCCCAGAGGTTCGTATTCCCTATTTGGATTGTAAACTTCACCTTCTACGGCAGCATCTTTTATGGATGTATCAAAAATTGTACCATCTTTAAGTTCTCCAATATAATCAACTTTGACGTAATCGCCTTCTTTCACAATATTTTCCATAGCATCACCTGTATTTGAGTTTGAGCCTGTGCATCCACTGACCAAAACAATACCAATAATAAACAAGAACAACGTAAATTTATTCATTTGAATCACAAATTGAAAAGGATATCATGTTTGATAAATATTATGTTTTCCATTCATATTATCATATGATGATACCATTTCCAAAATGAGGTATACAAATGATAGGGTTAATGAGCGATTCACACGATAACCTGCAGTCAATAGAGGATGCAGTAGCGTTTTTCAATGAAAAGAAAGTAACAGCCGTGCTTCACGCCGGAGATATTGTATCTCCTTTTACGGCACGTGCTTTCAAGAACCTTGACGCAAAATTATATTTTGTTTTCGGTAACAATGATGGAGACAAGATCACCCTTAAAGCGTGGTTCGAGGAGTTCGGTGCAGAGGTTTGTGGTGAATTTGGTGACATCACGATCGATGGCAGGCACATAGCATTGCTTCATGGAACAAATGAAACGGCGGTGAAAGCAATTGCAGCATCAGGCAATTTCGATGTAGTTGTTCGGGGACACACCCATGATGCCGGAATTGAGGACATCAAGGACACGCCGGTAATAAATCCGGGTGAGACATCGGGCGTGCTTACAGGAAAGCGAACAGTTGCACTTCTTGATGTTGCTACATTGGATGTTGAGATTGTTGAACTTTAATTACTTAGTAATTCATAGTTCACCTGATATCAATGCTTAGATCGTAAAGATCGGTTGTAATGGATATTTGTTACAATATATCTAAAACCTTCTTCATCACTTCTTCAATCTGCGCAGGCGGGATTTCAAGGTCATGATTTTTCTTGACACCAAGTTCTGTGACCACTATATGCGTGTCCACAGCAATCCCTGCGTGCTCAAGTGTCTCCTTTGCGCAGTTTACAGGACAACCGTCAATGGCAATTATGCGGTCGCATCCTTCAGCTGATTTTACAATTCCCGGGCGGTGCCCGCCAATCCCAACCGTACACATCATTGTGCCTACGCCGCTCTTTGCAAGTTCTACTCCGATCATGTTACTGATCTGACCCGTATTCGATGCGCCGGCACATGGGAATATTCCCACATTATCAGATTCGCATGAACATTTCACTTTACTTGCCATTACCAAATTTTCTATCATTATACACACACTCTACTTTTGAATAATTCAACTTAAATTTATCTTAACTTACAATCATTACTTCAATCTCTACATCGGTTCTCATGGAGTTTAAAACGATCGAATACTCCTTGACATGCTCAACAACTGCCATGATCTCATCGCTACTGGCATTTGCTTTTATCTGAGGTTTCACAACAATTTTTGTAAAAACATTCTTGCCATCCACTTTTTCCAGATAGCCAACAGCACTTGATTTATATGAAACAAGATCAATACTTGATTTTTTGGCAAACACCAAAAACGTAGTCATAAAACATGCATTCATTGACCCGACAAACATATCCTCAGGACTTACAAAACCTTCATGTCCACCAAATTCCGGCGGAACTGCAATTTTAATGTCGTCTTTCCCACCGCCAAGTGAAAGAACGCCTTTCTGCTCTCCGCTCCACTCCAATTCATTTTGATAATCAAATCCCATATCAATTTCTCCTTTATATTCCAAAAATTGCTAATTATTGAGTGATCCATCCAACAACATCATCCACACTCGGCACCCTTCCTGCAACCTTGACCTCACCGTCAATTACAACGGCAGGTGTTATCATAACTCCGTATGAGATTATTTTGTCAAAATCCTCGACCTTGACAACCTCTGCTTCAACTCCGCATTGTGAAATAGCCTTCTCCACAATCCCTTTTGTCTTATTGCATTTTGCACAACCCGTCCCAAGTATTTCAATTTTCATCTTTTCCATATTTTTCACCCCATTACCTCTAAAAGAAACATGATTGCCGGATCTTTCACAATCAAAGCAAACAACTTCGTTCCCTTCACGATTAGTTGTGTACTCCTTTCCACATACCGGACATCGAACCTTGTGCAGATCACTTTTTTTATTTTTAAGTACCTGCTGTGCAAGTTCCGGACTGAAACATGAACAATTTGCCATCGATAAACTCCCAAAAACAATCTCTGAATTATCTAAACATTTACGCTTATTGCCTTTGGTTTGCATGCTGGCACACAAAGCATACAAAAGCGGCACATCTCAAGTTTCGCTACAATACATAAACTATTTTATATTTCCAATACTCTACGGTGACAAGAATCAACACACGCGCCGGAGCCATTGCATTTATTCACATCAACTGTAATTGTCACCATTTTTGCATTGCTCCAAAAATTAATGACCTCGTTCTAATATCTGAATCAACTCATCCGCATGCGGCATACTTTCCCGAATTTGTGCGCAGACCGAATCAATATCATATTCGCACCTAATAATATCCACAGCCTGCGTTTCTGTATTGAACACCGCACAACTCGCGCGCGCATCGCCATCACGAGATTGCCCCACAGACCCCGGATTTACAATTGTCACACCACCGACATCCCTGACAAACGGGACATGTGAATGCCCGACGACAATAACATCCGCGTGCATGTTTTGTATCATTTCCAATATTTCATTATTCGGTGTTTTCGGTAGAATATACTCATACATAGACCGTGGGCTTCCGTGGGTGAAATGTACTATCACATCCTTAAATGTCATATCCATATTCGCGCGTAAACCCTTTAGGTAATCAATGTGAGAATCATCAAGTTGCTCCCAGGTATACTCGCGGGTTGCGATCGAGAGATGCTTATACGTATCTCCACATTCACAATCTACCTTGAACGCAACTGCATTATCGTGGTTTCCCATGATTGTGCGAATACCTGATCGTCTTAGGAGGTCTATGCATTCGGCCGGTGCTGGACCGTAGTCCACAAGGTCGCCAAGACACACAATCGCATCGTGTTCAACCTCAAGTACTGCATCAAGTGCTTCCTTGTTGCCGTGTATATCAGATATTATTAACAGTTTCATGAATTATCAACAATTATTTGAAAAAATTGCGTGTTCGTATACTAATTCTTACCAATCCAAGCATTACAGGCACCTCGATCAACACTCCAACAACTGTTGCGAGTGCTGCACCGGAATTGATGCCAAAAAGCATGGCTGCAACAGCAATTGCAACTTCAAAATGGTTGGATGCGCCGATGAGTGCAGTTGGTGCAGCATCTTCATAAGATAGTCCTATGACTTTTGATATGCCGTATCCAAGGAAGAAAATAAAAAATACTTGGACTAATAGTGGAACCGCAATCATTGCGATTACAAGCGGATTATCCAGAATAACTTTGCCCTGAAGTGAGAAAAGGGCTATCAATGTAATAAGTAGAGCAGTGATTGCAATATTATGCATCAATGGCGAAAACTTATTTTCAAACCAATCTTGCCCTTTATTCCTAAAAAGAAAAATTCGCGAAAAATACCCCACTACAAGCGGTACTCCGACATATAAACTGACAGACAACAATATTGTTTCCCACGGCACGATGATGTCGCTCATACTAAGCAATAAGCGTGCAAGCGGTGCGTATAGGAAAAGCATGACCAAAGAATTTATTGCAACCATCACCAGCGTATGACCTTGATTACCTTTTGCAAGATAACCCCACACAAGTACCATTGCCGTACATGGGGCAACACCAAGAAGGATCATGCCTGCGATATATTGTGATGCCTGTGTTTCTGTCAGATAGGGGGCAAAAACGTGACTCATGAACAGCCAGGCAAAGAACAGCATAGTAAAAGGCTTGACAGCCCAGTTAACAAATAGTGTGGTAAGAACCGGTTTTGACGTTTTTCCTGCTTTCACAACCTGTTTAAAATCGATCTGGACCATGATAGGATATATCATAAAGAACAGGAGAATCGCAATTGGGATGGATACGTGATACACCTGCATTGAATCAATCCGGACTGCAATTTTTGGGAACACTTCACCAAGCGCAATACCAATTCCAATGCAAAGGAATATCCATAACGTTAAATATTTCTCAAAAAATCCTAGATTCTTTTCATTACTCATCGAGACCACCTATTTACTACCATTTACTGTAACTACCATGTATCATTTATTGCATTCTTTTACAATTTATAGTATCCCATCTTTTAACATCATCCTATAAAGTAACCAAACAAAAGTCCTGCTATCGTCGCAATAACAACGACAAGAGAAATATAAACAGAAGCACGCTTTGTACCCATTATCCTGCTTATCACTATCATATTCGGAAGACTCAATGCCGGTCCTGCGAGAAGCATTGCAAGTGATGGACCCCTGCCCATGCCAAGAAGTGTGAGGGCACTGATTATCGGCACTTCAGTTAATGTCGAGAAGTACATGAGCGCACCTGCGACTGATGAAACAAGATTCGATGATATGGAATTGCCTCCAACATATGCTATTACATATTTAGCAGGTAAAATCTCTACAATTATGCCTGCAAAGAACACACCAATCAAAAGAAGTGGAGTGATCTGTTTTACTAAAAACCATGTCTCACTCATCCAGCTTGAAAGTTCCTCCTGACTAAACCATTTAAGTGATGTATATATTGTAATTGCAATCAATGGAACCAGCACAACAACTTGCATTGTCCACGTTGAAAATATTTCACCTACAAGGAGAATTGCCAAAAGAAGTAAAAATAATACAACGCTGTGTTTATGCTTTTCTTCTCCGAATGTGACAATCTTTTTGCGCTCAATTTTTCCCTGCTCAAATGCAATTGCCATTGACAGTCCGATAACAATGGAGAGCAAAACTGCTATGACAGCACGGGCAGCTCCAATATCATAGCCCAATATCTTTGCAGTATAAACAATTGCGAGTATATTGATTGCTGGTGCCGAGAACAGGAATGTCGTTGCAGGTCCGATACCTGCACCGCGTTTGTATATTCCGGCAAAAAGCGGCAATACCGTACAACTGCATACTGCGAGTATAGTTCCTGATATCGCAGCTACTGAGTATGAGATGTATTTTGGTGCATCTGCGCCAAAGAACTTCAATACGGATTCTTTTGAGAACAACGATGCTATCGCACCTGCCAAAAAGAAGGCAGGTACTAAACACATCAAGACATGAAGTGCAAGGTATTCCTGAACTGATGCTATGCCGATCGTAAAGAGGTAAATTAGATAATCTGTGGTCATCATTTCAAAATGTATTGAAATTATCAGATATAAGGTTTGTGGTTTCAAATGTATTTGAAACAATCAATACCTTTTTATCATTTGCAACAAATGCAGACATCATGTCGTTAAAACAGATCGGAACAGTTTCAAACTACGCAGATGAAGAATCACTGAAGATACTTGCCCTGTGGAAAGAGAGCATAAGTGCAATAAAATTATCACAGCCCATATCGGCTTCATCCTTATTTTACGATGAATATTCACATTATATAGTAGTTCATGACCCAATTGATATCGAATTTCCTGAAAAGCGGAATGAATGGAACAAGCGTTTTACAAAAGACGCCGGTGTATCTGTTGTTGAATTCATAAAATCAGAATGGAATACCATCTACGTCAGGGGGCTTTTTGCACTGAATGGTTCTATGGTCTATGGAATTGTTCCATACACTGCATTTGATTCAAAAGATGCGCGTTTCCCTGCCGCTGAAATGGAAAATGTAAGGAATGCGGTGATGGAGAAAGTCCTACCACAGATCAAGGGCAAGACTATCGTTGATATCGGATGTGGTATCGGCATCATTACTATTGATATTGCGCGCCGGAATCTTGATTCTGAGGTCTACGGGATCGAGATCAATGATGGATTGACAAAACAATGTGAAATGAATAGTAAACTGTTTCAAACAACAAACGTAAAATTCAAAACCGGAAATATCTACGACCTGCCGTTTGGGGATAATTCTGTCGATACTGCTACGTGTTTTTTCATGCTGCACCATCTGGACGACATTCCACGCGCGCTTGCAGAGGTAAAACGTATGCTGCGTGAGGGTGGAAAAATAAAAGCGGTTGATCCTATCGGGCATCACCACGGTCCAGACATGGCTGCATCCGAGTGGCAAAAATTGTTTGAAGAAGCAGGATATTCGGTTGATGTCAAGATTATTGCTGGCGCAGTTGTGTCATCTGCAATCCTGTTAAAAAATAAAATCTAATTGCAATTAACACTAATAAATAAAAATAGTAGAATAAAAATAGTAGAATAAAAATAGTAGAATAAAAATAAGTAAGGGGGCAAGAGAAAGATGCCCCCCAATTTTTCATTTTTTCACGTGTCTGATGTTTTAGTTTCAAATTTTCTTTTCAAATAATTTACCTACGCCCAAACCGAGTCCGAGCATGAATATTGACCCTATGAAAATGGCTCCAACTTCACCGGCTTTTCCGAAGCCTGCTATTGCATAGTCAGGCATTAGTGCTCCTATGATAGGCTCATTTTCCTCCATTTCTGCAAATGTGTGTTCATCGATGACATCCTCTGCTGCACTTTCCAATCCATCGGGGTTGGAAGATGCCAAAAATGGAGCGAGCACTGATAATAGGATGGCTACAGCCAAACCTGCCAATAAGATCGTTTTGAGATCATTACTTTTATTCTCTGTCATGTTGTCACCGCCTCATCGGAAAACTGAGACAACAGATCAGGACGCGCCTGTGCAATCGCTGAAACTGCTACTGCCGTAATTGCGCCTTCACCTATCACTCCGATTATCGCATGGTACGTTCCCATTGCAATAAGTCCCGGCACGAGAGGGAATGTTCCTGCAAGTGTCATTTCAAGTAAACATGCGATCGAAGAAATAAATAAGCCAAGCCATGCCCCACCGAATGCGGCAATCGGCATGCTGAGTTTGATCTTTTTGAGTCCGATAAAAGTATAATAACCGACAAAACCGCTAATTAATCCCATGTTCAGTATGTTTGCCCCGAGTGTAGTCACACCGCCATCGGCAAAGCCGAGTGCCTGTACGAATAATACAAGTGTGAGCAGCAATACCCCGGCCCAGGGACTTCCAAGTATGATCGCTGCCAATACGGCACCAACCATGTGACCGCTTGTACCCATTCCTACGGGTATGTTCATTGCCTGTATGGCAAATATGCCGGCAGCAAGTGCTGCGAGTAGTGGTATTTTCATATCGTCCATCTCTTGACGTGCCCATCTAATGGACAATGCGATGAATGGAATAACTATTATCCAATATACAATTGCTTGATCCAATGGTATGAATGCATCAGGTATGTGCATTTTTGTCCTCCTATATTTCCATTTTAAGTAACACATAAATATTTTATTTAGTTAATAAGTGTTATTAATATTAATATTCGTAACACTTAAAAGAAAAGATGTATTTTTATTATAAAAAAGTGTTGGTAATAACAATATCTTCGTAATATCTCGAAAAACTTATATATCAATTTGTTTGCAGATAGTATAGTTTTATTTATATTAATTCAGTCAGGAGGACTATGAATAATGAAGAATGTAAAAGGAAATATATTAATTATATTACTGATACTTGCAGCCATAATTTCTGCAGGTTGTACTGCCCCCTCTGATGAGGTTTCTGACAAAATAGTAGTGCCAAATTCGATCAAAATCGGATTGGTAGCACCGTTATCAGGTGGTGCTTCAAGCACAGGCAATGACATGAAACAGGCTGCCATACTTGCAGTTGAAGAGATCAACGCAAATGGCGGTGTATTTGTCAAAAAATATGATGCAAAAATACCATTGGAACTAGTGGAAGGAGATACCCAGACCTCACCGACTGAAGGTGTAACTGCAGTAGAGAGGTTGATCTCTAGAGATAATGTTGTAGTATTGGTGGGAGGATTCTCAAGCGGAGTCACACTGGCCAATCAGGTGCCTGCTGTTGGAAAAGTGCCATACGTGATAACCGGTGCATCCAGTTCACAGGTGACCAGAAGAACAGATATCAATACCAGTTATTTCTACCATTACTGCTCAACCACTGATGACTATTCGCAGCCAATCCTGCAGTTCTTTGTAGACGAACTTAAACCATTGGTTGCCGCAGACAGGGACTTAAAACTTGCATTGATATACCGTGACGATGCCTATGGAAAAGGTGTTATCGAATCCAGTATAGCATACATCGAAGATAATGATCTGCCAATAGAATTAGTAGCACAGGAGAAATATCCTGGAGCTGAAACTGATTTCCACGCATATCTTACCAAAATAGCAGATGCAAAACCTGACGCTGTGTACACAGTTGGTTTTGTGCAGGACACTGCAAGTATCTACATACAGGGACAGAGAGATGTAGGTCTCAATACAGTCTACATGGCTGTAGAATGTAACGAGGATCCGGCGTTCTACGATCTCCTTGGTGAATGGGGCGATGGTCAGTTGCTTGAGAGTAAATTTGCACCTTATGCTCCTGAATATACTGAAATGATGAAACCGTATAAAGACGCATATCTTGCCAAGTGGGGCGTAATGCCTGGTATGATGGGCGCTGATACCTATGACGGCATATATCTGGTAGCTTCTGCAATTGAACGTGCAGGCACTCTGGATAGATCTGATGTCAACAATGCCATCAAACAGACCAATGAACCGGAGAAGCTCATTTTGATGGAAGGCGGAAATATCGCTTTTGATGAATACAATGAGATATCACCCCGCATATTCATTGAACAGATGTTCTGGAACAATGAGACAGAAGAACTTATACCTGTCCTGGTTCTTCCCGAAGATCTAAAGAGTCAGGACTTTGTACTGCCTGACAAATATGAAATTGGTGGATGAATAATCCACCCTTTTTTTTTATATTTAGAGCATTTATTAACACCTGGTAATA
Source organism: Methanosarcinaceae archaeon (assembly GCA_023544565.1). Lineage (GTDB taxonomy): Archaea > Halobacteriota > Methanosarcinia > Methanosarcinales > Methanosarcinaceae > Methanovorans. The sequence goes on along the minus strand of JAMJFS010000010.1, from coordinate 44,932 downwards.
CATGGCTGAAATAACTACATTAATACAAATTTTTATTTGGGGCTTGACTGCAGGGTGTATCTATGTGCTCATGGCAGTGGGGCTGAACATGATATTCGGTGTTATGAAAGTGGTAAACTTTGCCCACGGTGAGATCATGATGCTGGGCGCTTTTACAAGTTTTTGGGTGTATAATTACACAGGAATTAATCCATATTTTATTATGTTTATATCAATGATAGTGGTAGGTATTTTTGGAGTTATAATAGAACGTTATGGTTTCAGGAAGGTACTGGGCACTGGAAAACTTAACGAGATATTCTTAAGTCTGGGGTTAATTTATATTATTCAAAACTTATCTGTAAAATTATGGACAGATGATATCAGGAAGATCAATAGTCCATTTAGTTCAATGACTCTGGATCTGGGAATGTTGAACATAACCTATGATCGGCTTATAGCTATTGGCTTTACGGCATTGATACTGATCAGCTTATACTTATTCCTTACAAAAACAGATGTGGGTCGGGCACTAAGGGCCACTAGCCAGAACCATGAGGCAGCCATGTTGATGGGTGTGAATGTGAATCATATGTATATGCTCAGTTTCGGCATAGGGTCAGCCCTTGCAGCAGCAGCGGGTACAATTGCCGCTATTCTTACTCCATTCAATCCATATATGGGAACCATTTCAGGCATAATGGCATTCACAGTGATCATCATAGGCGGTCTTGGCAGTATTCCGGGTGCCATCATTGCAGGACTAATGCTTGGACTTGTGCAAAATTTCACGATATTCTATTTCGGGGGAGCATGGAAGGACGCAGTAGCATTTGTACTTCTGATCATAGTGCTTATCATAAAACCGACCGGCCTTTTTGGGGAGGAACATTAAGATGGGTGTAAAAGAACTAGTTCGCAAATATGCAGTTTCTCCTTTTTTGGCTTACATACCACTAGTTATAATTGGACTAATACTGCCTCTGGCAATAACTGATGATTTTTTTATCAGGATAATAGTTCTCACGTTTTTTTACATTATGTATTCATCAAGCTGGAACCTTCTGGCATATTCCGGCCAGGCATCTCTTGGACATGCCGCTTTTTTGGGAATCGGAGGTTTTGCATCCACCATCCTTATCATAAACGGTGCTTCGCCCGTGGTTGGCGTATTAACCGGTGCACTAACTGCATCCCTTGTTGGTTTATTCTTAGGTATAATATGTGTCAGGTTAAAAGAATGGTTCTTGGGACTTGTCACATTTGGCTTTGCCATCATAATGGTCGCAATAGTAAACGAGTCATCAGTTTTTATTGAGGCTTTAAACGGTGCACTTGGTTTTATAGGTTTATCCGGCAGCATAGACCCGCATATATTCGGTGGCAGTCTGGGAATTTTTTCACCGGACCTTGTGCCGCGAGATCAATATTATTACTTATTCTTCTTTGCCATGATGGCAACAATACTGGCAACCCATCTGATTATCAAATCAAAGATAGGTTTCGCTTTTGCGGCTATCAGGGAAAACCAGATAGAAGCTGCTATGATGGGTGTGGACATCACAAAATATAAACTGATAGCATTTATAATCAGTACTTTTATCGCAGGGTTTGCCGGTGCATTGTTCGCCCCATACAATTATTTCATTAATCCTGAGATGTTTAGCGTACACAATTCCTTTATGCCTATTATCATGACAATAAGCGGAGGTATAGGTACTATTGGAGGGCCCGTCATAGGTGCATTGACTATAAATCTGATCTGGGAACAGATGGGACTTTGGGGTATGAGTATTGATAGATTGCTGATCTTAGGAGTGATACTGGTACTCGAAATATTATTCTTGCCCAAAGGCTTGATGCCACTGATAAAAAAAGTGATAAATAGGATCTCAAAGGTTATGGGACTTACATCCCGAGATATGCCTCTTTGACGTGTTTATTGTCAAGCAGTTCGCTGCTTGCACCCTCAAGGGTGATTCGGCCGGTTTCAAGTACATATCCTCTGTTTGAGACTTCTAGAGCATGATGGATATTCTGTTCCACCAGCAGGACAGTCACACCCTGACTTTTCAGGATCTTAACGATCTCAAAAACTTTATTGACCATTATGGGTGAAAGACCAAGAGACGGTTCATCCAATATCAACAATTTCGGACGTGACATAAGACCTCTTGCAATAGCAAGCATTTGCTGTTCGCCTCCGCTCATTGTGCCTGCAAACTGTTTTTGTCTTTCTTCCAGTCGTGGAAATAGTTCGAACACCCATTTAAGTGTCTCTTTTTTTTCATTAGATGTGTGTGCACCCATCTGGAGATTTTCCATGATCGTCATTCTGGGAAATAGGTCTCTTCCTTCAGGCACCAATGCGATACCATCTTTTACAATCTGGTGTGTTGGTGCAATGTGAATTTGTTTTCCATCAAATTCAATTGTTCCCGATGTGGGCTTAAACAATCCCATTATGGTCTTGGCAATGGTGGTTTTACCTGCACCGTTGGGACCTATGATAGTAATAATCTCTCCATCATCAATTTCGAAATTCACATCCCACAGAATTTGAACTGCACCATAGGAAACATTAACATTTTCAAATTTGAGCATTCAATAACCTCTTAAAAGATGTACTTTTCACCCAGATATGAGTCAATTACCGTCTCGTTATTTGCAATCTCTTCAGGTGTGCCATCGGCAATCTTTTTACCGTAATCCAATACGACTATGCGATCGGATACACCCATAATGATACGCATTATGTGCTCCACCATTAGTACCGATGTGCCGTTATCACGCATTTTTTTTATGAGTTCAATAGACTGTAGACTTTCTTTGGGGTTGAGACCCGTAGTCACTTCATCCAGTAATATAAGTTTTGGATTTGTTGACAGGGCACGAGCCAGTTGAATATATTTGAGTTCCATCAGGTTTAGGTTCTTAACAGGCAGATGGATCTTATTTTGCGGAAATCCTATAAACTCAAGCAGTTCAGTTGCTTTGTCCTTTGCACCTTTCATGCTCCCATTATCTACATCACCAAACAGCGCCCCCACCATTACATTTTCCATTGCTGTCATTTCAGGGAACGAATGTATCAACTGGAATGTTTTGGTGATGCCCAGTTTACAAACCTTGAATGGAGGCATTTTGGTTATGTCTTTACCATTGAAAGTAATGGAACCTGAATCCGGTTTATATACTCCACTTATAAGATTCAAAAGCGTAGATTTTCCTGCACCGTTTGGTCCAACCAGACCTACGATCTCCCCTTTTTCCACATGAAAATCTATATCTGAAACGGCTACAAGGCCACCAAATTTTTTTGTAAGATTTTTTGTCTCCAGCAAAAATATCACTCTTTGTTATTTTTAAGCATCCATGATACTATATAATATAGACTTTTCCAAATAGAATATAGATATTTTCTGGCTAAAAAATCCACGACACTTTTCTTTTTTTAGATCTGACTGCTCAACAACTAACTGGAAGTGTCAACCCGCCATAGGGCATGATGCACACTTTAGCATCAGGTTTTTTATTCAAAACCCTGTCAAGCACTTCCTGAATGTTTTCTGCAGGTTTAAAAAACGCATTTATGGCATCGGCATCAGGAAGATCCGATACAAGATATAGATCATATTTCTTTGCAAGTTGTGCTATAAGTGCAGTCTTGTGACCGCCAAACTCAAATTTGTGTTTGAATTTCATTATTGCATCATCAGGTGTTTTCGATTCATTGTTCCAGTGCTCATACACCGCATTACCAAGTCCCTCAAAGCACTGTGCAACAAGTATTATTGTACCGCCTTCTACAACCGTATTCTTTGCATTGTCAAGCGCTTTGTGGGCCTGAAATATGTTTATGTCCTTTGGGTGACCGCCTGGCGAGACTATGACAACATCGGCAGGTTCAATATTGATCTTGTACATTTTATCTACCTGCATAACCCCCATCCGATGAGCATCTACTACGTGACCCGCAGTAGCATATACGATCTCTTTTTTGCTGTTTAGAACAACATTCAACAGGAAATCAACACCAACATGCTCTGCAGCCTCCTCCATGTCCTGACGCACAGGGCTATCTACTCGTCCGGTTGATGCATTATCATCGATCATCATCTTATGGTTGGTAATGATGGACTCTTTTGAACTCACACCAGGCAGGATCGCTTTTGCACCTCCACTGTATCCGGCATAGTAATGGAATTCAATATTCCCCATACAGATAACAACATCAGCATCCAGTACTTCCTCAAATATCTCTATGGGAGTACCACGGCTTGTTATACCAACATTTTTGCATCGTGTGCTATCATGTTCGATACATCGTATCTTTTTGTAAATATCTTTCCCAACGATTTTTTCCATTTCCTCGTTAGTCTGGTTCCTGTGTATTCCGAGTGCAAAAATAATAGTGATGTTCTCATCACTTACGCCGCCGCGATGTAGTTCTTCAAATATAAGAGGCAACATCTGTGCAGTAGGGGTCGGTCGGGTTGTATCGCTCACAATAATGACAACAGATGCATCAGGAGTTACTATCTCACTCAAACGTTCACAGTTGACTGGATCTTTCAATGCTGCCCTGATCAGCGAGATCCCATCTTCTATAATTTCAGGTTCAAAAGACATTATGGTGCTTGCGAGATTTTCATCCGGCACTTCCACAGTCATACTACCATAACCAAAAGGTAGATTTATCGCACTCATGCGACATCAAAAGTATTTAATTCTATAAAATGTTGTTGAAACATTCTTACGAATATATTAAGTAAAAATGAATATTGTTTGAAAAATGTATGATTAGGCAAAAGCCGTATGACGAGCATATAGAGGGGATAATAAATAAATGATAATTCGACTTTTGCCAGATATATAATTCGACATCATAGGATATAAACCTAATCATATTACATATTTGATTCCAGTTTCCACTGCAATTTATATTTTTATAGATAGATAATTGTTTACTATCCATTATATTAGCATTTGCTCCAAAAGCATTATATAATGACTCGTATATAAAAATAGAACTTGATGAAAATAGGTGTAGTTATACATGGACCTGAAGTGATCGATTCAGGACAGGCAAAGGCAATTATAGACATTTTGTCCGCTGAAGGTGAAGTCTGCGCCAGACTTGGTGGCACCATGGGAAGAACGGCAGTTATTGATGCTGGTCTGGAAAATATAATAGACACAAATCAACGCTTAAAACCAAGTGAGAGTATTGGCACACTATCCGCGACAAGTGATGTGGTTTTTCTGCTAAATCATGGCAAGACTACTGAAACAGGACGTGCATTTGGAAATATTGTAATATCTAATCTTCAGGATATGGATGACAAACCGCTTATACATATAGAAAGACCCGGATGCCCGGATGGTGAGATAATTTCATGGAATACAAGTGCATCCAGACATGCCATTAAAATGTCATCTGTATTAGATATGAAAATGTTCGAACGATCTATGTCCATTATCAAACCAATGCAGATCAAAACTGATGGGCACCGCACCATACGAAAAATATCTGGTGTGCATGTAGGTGAGAATATACTTGTAAATGGTGTTGTTATTGGCAGCGCAGAGACGGAAAACATTGGGATCGTGGTTGAAAACGGGTTTGTGATGTCAATTGAAGGCGGCACCGTAAAAGAACACGGGATCGAAAAACTTCATGATTATGAGAACAAAGTTCCAATAGACATAAAATCTGCCTGGGTCAAAAGTGGTTCATTACGCAGAAGTGATTATACGCCACGTATTGGAAAAAATATTGAAAGCGACATGGGCTCAGGCTCGGGTGGCAAAGTAGTTATGATTGACCATGCGGCAGAACATTGCTTTGAACTGGCTGATGGGGCGCAACTTGCAATTACTATTGGTGACGATACCACATCAATTGCAGGCGATATTCTCTACAGACTTGGTATTCCTATTATTGGCATCACTGATGGCGACTTTGATGGCTTATCACAGAATACGCATATCTACCCCAGTTCTATTATCCTGCGTCTTAGGTCAGGACATGATGATATTGTAGGCAGGCGTATCATTGAGGAACTGTTTGGTGGAAAGAATACCGTCTCATTCGATCGTTTCGAAACACTGAAGAGAAAAATAATTAAAATTGCAGATGATTCGATCATATCGTTTGTACATTATTGACATTATATCAATTTATAATTAAATAACAATTAAAAAAAAATATATATACAATAGATATATTTAAATAATATAATAGACTAAAACGTAACAGGTTAGGGTCAATTTGGGGGAACCTAATAAGAATCAAATATTGAAAAGGGGTTATTATGAAAGGATTTGAACTAAAAATATTAGATGAGTACGATAAGCAATTCATAGACGCGCTGAAAGATTTGGGAATGTCACGAAATGTTGCAACTACATTAACATATCTCACAAATGTCCAGGAGGCATCATCGCAGGAAATTGAAATGAGTACGGGCTTGCGGCAACCAGAAGTAAGTGTTGCTATGCGATACATGTCTAAGAATACCTGGGTTGATGTACATGATAAGAAAACAGCTGGTAAGGGAAGACCCACAAAGATATATTCATTGTCAGCACCTGTTGATAAGATCGTACAACATTATGAGAATAAGATCCTTGAAGAAACACAGATAACAATGAAAGCAATTGATAAACTAAAAAACATCAGCAAATTAGTTTAGACAATCTGACTAAATAACAGGTTTTCATACAATATGGGGTGAATATGTTAATATATAATTTATCCACCCGATACTATTTTTAGAATCGTTAAATCGCTGGAAGTAACCGTTCCATCGAGTGGAACGGCTTGTCCATCTTTCAATACAATTACAGTTTCTTGATTTATTTCTAGATCGTCCAGTAAACATTCGTAGGTAGTATTTTCCTCAACTTCAATTGTTTGTTCAGAAGTACCACCTGCGAGTACTTTTAAATTCACCTTGATGCTCAATCTGAAATTTCACCGCCTTTTCCTTTTAAGTCCTCGAGGTTATCTTTAATCAGTTTATCTTCCAATCCCTCATGTTTTTTGGCTCCTTTTCGCTCAGTATCTCGCTTATGAAACTTTGACATTTGATTCACCTCATTAATTTATCAGTCACTATGATTATTAACGTTTTCGGGATTGATCTTTGATCGATTATAATAGAATCCATACAAACCTTTAAGTTATATCAAGTGGTTGAGATGCCAAGTTTCATTATCGGGATAAAATCCCGTAGGAATGTGGCTTTTAATATCAAAAAGCTGAACCGTGAAACTAAAATGAAACATAGGTGAAACAAATTGTCTAAATCTTTTTATGGATATGTTAGAGACGCATGGAAAAAGCCGGATGAGACTTACGTGCGTGACCTTAGATGGGAAAGACTTCAGGAATGGAGAAAAGAAGGCTCCGTCACACGTATAAGACGCCCAACGCGTATTGACCGTGCACGAACACTTGGATACAAGGCAAAGCAGGGCATCATTGTCGTGCGTACAAAAGTTCGCCGCGGTGGAATGAGAAAATCAAGATACATCCGTGGACGACGTACCCAGCGTATGGGTAAGAACAAGATGACCACTGGAATGAGCATCCAGAGAATGTCTGAAGAACGCGCATCCAGAAAATATCCTAACATGGAAGTTCTGAATTCATACTGGGTAGCCGAAGATGGTAAATCCAGATGGTATGAAGTAATTCTTGTAGACCCAAGTCATCCTGTGATCAAGAGCGACAAGAACCTTAACTGGATCTGTGCAAAAACAGAAAAGGGACGTGCATTCCGTGGAAAGACCAGTGCAGGTAAGAAGGGCAGAGGTATGTTGAAACGTGGAAAAGGTACTGAAAAGACCCGACCAAGTCTCAGATCAAACCAGAATAGAGGCAAGTGATACACCATATAATTTTACGTGTAAACGCACACTCAACCGAAGATAAGTCTAGGGTCAGAAGTGCCCTGGATTTTTTTTTACTGAATTCGATCTTTAAATATAACATCAGTGACGGAAATACTGACGATATCGTTGAGATCACAAATATTGATGGGTATTATAAAAATCCGATCTCAATATTAAGTGCTAATATCACACGTAAGCAGGATTGCCTTGCATTTGTAAAGTTTGTTCGGCAGAATATGCATCCGGAGGATGTCGAATTACTTCGCAGTGAGATGCCGGATCGTCTGGATGATGACCAAATGTTTCATTTCAGACTCGATAAACAGGCAGCTTACCTGAACAAAGTTAAACTTTCTTCTTCATCAGATGCGATCGCAGTAAAAGTCAAGATCGCCACATATCCAAAGAACCGGGAACAAGCCGGAAATATCGTGGAGGAATTATTTGGTTAAACCAAAATTCTATGACCTGAATGTCCATTCCATACCTGATGGTAAAAATACATCATCAGAAATGGCTGCTCTTGCAAAACATTTAGGCTATTCTGGAATTGCAATAACTAACCATTCCAATACTGAATCCAAACCATCAGGATTTGAAGCGAACAATTTAGAGATGTTCAGGGGTATTGAGGTCGTATCCAACAATCCTTCTAAACTTCATGGACTTATTGGAAAATATCGCAATAATGTAGATGTCCTTATCGTCCATGGTGGAGATGAGGATATCAATCGTGCTGCTGTAGAAAATAAGAATGTAGACATATTGGCACACCCTATAACACCAAAAGACAGTGGATTGAACCATGTTCTTGCAAAATCGGCAAGTGATAATAATGTCGCAATTGAATTCAATCTTGATGCAATTTTCATAGGACGCGGCGGCAGGAGAGTGCATGCACTTTCTTATTTCAGGAAAAATGTTGAAATTGCAAGAAAATTTGACGTGCCAATGGTACTTACAAGCAATGCAGTATCATATTTCGATCTCCGCGCACCAAGAGAAATGATTGCACTTGCAGGGCTATTCGGAATGGATAAAGATGAAGCTGTAGCAGCCATATCAACTGTTCCGGCAGGGATTATATCAAGGAACAGACAGGGATCAGGATTTATTCGGGAAGGAGTGGAAATAATAGATGTCGAGGACACAATTAAAGTCAAAATTAATGGATCAGGCAGTGAACCAAAAGAGGCAGGTGGATCAAATTGAAGATACTTCCACCTACATTGCGCGATAAAAAACGCTATCTTGCTTTTGAACTTATCTGTGAGCATGATGTAACAAGAGAAGAACTGTTGCGCGAGATGTTCTCATGTGTTGGTTCACTTATTGGAGATGTCGGTTCAAGTGAATGCGGCATACGTATCCTTACATTTGAAGATTCAAAAGGCATAATACGATGTGCGCATAACAAAACTGAGCAGACACGCGCTACTGTTGCCACTATTACACACATAGGCGGCAAAAGGGTTATTGTGCACATACTCGGAATATCAGGTACTGTTGCGGGTGCAACAAAAAAGTATTTAGAAGGAATCGAAGTATTTACCCTTTGAAGATATGAATTTGTAAATATTAGTGAGATCAACATAGCAATCACATATAAATGAGGAAAGACTATACTGTACGTTACATATCATATAGTTCCAGTCAAGATTACATATAGATTTATTTAAGTTAACATTTATAGGAGATGAATTTAGCATGCAAATGGCACCACAAATGGGATATGACAGAGCAATTACTGTTTTTAGTCCTGATGGCAGGCTTTTCCAAGTAGAATACGCCAGAGAAGCGGTAAAGCGAGGCACAACAGCAGTTGGAGTAAAAGCGAAAGATGGAGTAGTACTGCTGGTTGATAAAAGAATTACAAGCAGGCTGATCGAAGCTGAATCCATTGAAAAGATCTTCCAGATAGATGATCATATCGGTGCTGCTACATCAGGTCTTGTTGCTGATGCACGGGCACTTGTTGACAGGTCAAGGGTTGAATCACAGGTCAATAAGGTATCATACGATGAGCCTATTGGTGTTGAGGTCCTTGCAAAGAAGATATGCGATCATAAGCAAACATATACACAATACGGCGGTGTTCGCCCTTACGGAACAGCACTCCTTATAGCAGGTGTTGACGACCACAGCCCAAGACTGTTTGAAACCGATCCAAGCGGAGCACTTTTAGAATATAAGGCAACAGCAATAGGTGCTGGCAGGAATGCAGTCGTTGAAGTGTTTGAAAAAGATTATAATAGTGACATGGATATTGAAGCTGCTATCATACTTGGTCTGGATGCACTTTACAATGCTGCAGAAGGAAAACTTGATTCTGCAACTCTTGAAGTTGGTACAGTTACACTTGAACACAAGCAGTTTAGGAAACTTACCTCCGATGAAGTGGAATCTTATGTATCACAGATCGTTGAAAAGCACAAAGAATCTGAAAAAGCAGAAGAAACTGATGAAAAGAATGATGATGAATCCAAAGATGAAAATGAAGAGTAATGTTGATGTTAAAGTTAACGTCAACGTTAACATATAATGAAATAAATATCTAAACTATCAAATTGTATTTTAATTGTAAGAAAGGTGGAAAGAATGGTATCTCTCGATAATTCTGTAACTGCAAGACTTAAGAAAGGTGGTAAGCATTTTGAAATTGCTGTCGATCCGGATGGGGCATTTGCGTTCAAGAGAGGCGATGATGTCAAAATCCAAGATATCCTTGCTGTTGAATCCATATTTGAAAATGTGAGCACGGGCGATCACATTGCAGAATCCGACCTTGTTAAAGCGTTTGATACAGGTGACATATTTGAGATTGCAACCATTATCATCCAACACGGTGAATTACAACTTACAAAAGAACAACGAAAACACATTCTTGATGAGAAAACAAAACAAGTTATAAATATTATTGCACAGAATGCGATCAATCCACAAACAAGAACACCACATCCACCGGCACGAATTGCAAAGGCAATGGAAGAAGCAAAAATACATATCGACCCGTTAAAAAGTGTGGATGAGCAGGTCAAGATCGTAATGAAAGCGATTCGACCAATCATACCTATCCGCTTTGAAGAAGTGGATGTTGCTGTCAAAATACCTGCAGATTATGCAGCGAAAGCATACGGCGATATCGCAAGTTTTGGTACACTAGTGAAACAGGAATGGTTGAATGATGGTTCTTGGGTTGCAGTTGTGAAGATCCCTGCAGGAATGCAAAATGACTTTTATGGTCTTATCAATCACCTGACAAAAGGTGATGCTGAAACCAAGCTCTTATAAGAGGCCAAATGATGAATAAAAAATTAGTTATCCCCGGTCAATTTTTATCAAGTAATGTGAAAAATGCAGGGTCGGGAACATACATTGACGATGGAAAAGTATATTCACTTTTATATGGAATATTGAATGACAAGAATAGGATCAATGTTCTGCCTTTTTCCGGAAAATACATTCCTTCCCGAAACGATCTTGTTATAGGAACTGTAATAATGGTAACTCCTTCGAACTGGATATTTGAACTCGGTTCCGCATATGATGGATTGCTCCATGTGTCTGAATTCCCAAGACGTATAGAATCATCACAAATGAAGGGGATAATGGATGTAGGTGACTCCGCTATCATTGGCATAAAAGATGTAAACCCAGCAATGAAAGTTGAAATTACTATGCGTGATAGATCACTGCGAGTCATAAAAGAAGGTAGGATAATCGAGATCATGCCAACAAAAGTGCCAAGACTTATCGGGCACAGTGGTTCCATGATATCAATGTTAAAGAAAGAAACTAATTGCGAAATATCTGTAGGACAAAATGGCAGGGTCTGGATCAATGGAAAAGACAATGACATGGATTGCCTTGGTAAGGCGATTGATTTTATATCACGCAATTCAAACGCTTCCGGATTAACTGATATGGTTTATAAGTTTTTAAGAAATGAAAGCGATGTCGAAGATGATGTGGATACGAACACAGTTTCAGAAGATATTAAAGAAACACAGGCAGATGATACAGAAGAGAAAGTGTCTGAAGATACATCTAGAAAAGTCGACATGTTGCTAGACCCTGAAGATAAATAATTGATCCCACCAGGGTCAGAAGATAGAGAAAAGAATGAGAGATAGAATATTAGTTAAATTAAATTTGGAGAATAGATTATGAGTAAACCTGAGAAATTTTTCGACGAAAACGGTTTGCGTCTTGATGGGAGACGTGTCGATGAGATCAGACCAATGAAGATAGAGATAGGAGTTCTTTCAAGGGCTGATGGTTCCTGTTATCTTGAATGGGGTAACAATAAGGTATTAGCAGGCGTATTTGGACCAAGGGAATTGCACCCTCGCCGAATGCAGCGTCCTGATACTGCAATTGTAAGATACAGATATAATATGGCTGCGTTCTCAGTTGAAGACCGGATCCGTCCTGGTCAAAACAGGCGAGCTACTGAGATCTCAAAGGTGAGTCGAGAGGCGTTTGAACCTGTTGTTCTTACACACTTATACCCGGGTGCTGTTATCGATGTATTTGCTGAAATACTTCAGGCAGATGCCGGAACAAGAACTGCTGCGATCAATGCAGCAACTATTGCGCTTGCAGATGCAGGAATTCCAATGAAAGGACTTATTTCGGCATGTGCAGTCGGTAAAGTTGATGGCAAACTTGTACTTGACTTGAGCAAGGATGAGGATAATTATGGTGATGCAGATCTTCCTGTTGCAATGACACAGGATGGAGATATAACATTGATCCAGATGGATGGAAATCTTACACAAGATGAGTTCAAAGAAGCAATGGAACTGGTAAAGGTAGGATGCAAACAGATCCTTGAGATCCAGCGTGAAGCACTAAAAGGTAAATTCAGTCAGTTCGATACTGAAGAGATCGAACCAAAAATAGTGGCCGGAGTATCGGAATCTGAAGTTGAGATCGATGAGGCGGTTGAAACTGATGATACCGGGACCGAAGAAGAGGTTGAAGACGTCGAGGAAGATATCGTTTCAAATGATGAGAACAACGAGAAACCTGACGAAAATGCTGATTATGAAGATGTAGAGGAAGGTGAAGACAAATGAGTGAAGTTCTATCAAACCTCAAGAAAGATTATGTATATAATCTGATGCTCAAAGGTCAGCGCGAAGATGGTCGCGCATTTAACGAGATTCGAAAAATTACAGTTGAGGCCAATGTTATCGATAAAGCGGAAGGATCTGCCAGAGTACAATACGGCAATACACAGGTTTTAGTTGGTGTGAAATTTCAACTTGGCACCCCGTTCCCGGATTCACCGAATGTTGGTGTAATTATGACCAGTCTTGAGTTGAATCCAATTGCATCACCTTCCTTTGAAGCAGGACCACCACGAGAAAATGCTATAGAGATGGCTCGTGTAACGGACCGTGGTATCAGGGAATCAGGCGCAATTGATTTAACTAAGTTGTGTATTACGAAGGGAGAGAAAGTCTGGATGGTATTCATAGATGTGCATGTACTAAATGATGAGGGCAATATTCTTGATGCTGCATCTCTTGGTGCAATTGCCGCACTTATGACTGCAACAGTTCCAGCTGAACGTGAAGGTTTAGGCGAAGATTTCATGGTGCCTGTTCGTGAAATGCCAATAGGTATTTCAGTGGTTAACATAGGCGGAGAGCTAATGGTTGACCCAGGACGCAATGAAGAGACTACCTGCGATACAAAGATCACGATCACATCAAATCAAGACGGTTCGATATGCGCTATGCAAAAAAGTGGTGAAGGTGCGTTGTCAGAAGAACAGGTGCTAAAAGCAGTCACTCTTGCATGTGAAAAAGCTGCAGAGGTACGAGAGAACCACCTCTTGAAAATATAATTAATTGAATTCACAATTAAAGGAGATATTATTCATGGCAAAAAAATTTACACGAAAGGGACGCGTATCCAGATCAGCAGGACGGTTTGGTGTACGTTACGGTAGAAGAGATCGAAAATTGATCGCAGATCTTGAAGATCGCATGAAAATGCCGCACACTTGTTCAAATTGTGCACGTCCAAATGTGAAGAGAGTGGGTACTGGAATATGGAGTTGTACCAAATGTGGTCACACCTTTGCAGGTGGAACATATTTACCACATACATCAGTTGGCCAGACAGTCATGCGTACCGTTAAGAAAGCCACAGAACAGGTAGTAGATTAGGCAGTAGGTAATCATGGGTTACAAATGCACTCGATGCAAGCGAAATGTCGAGATAGATTATCAGTACACCGGAGTTCGATGTCCATATTGTGGACATCGTATCATCGTTAAAGAACGTCCGACCACTATTAAAACTGTCAAGGCAGAGTAAGAAGTATGTTAATTACTTCTTCTCGCAAACCATCAAACAGAACTCGCACTTTGTGCAAATGCTTATCTACATTTTTTAATTGCGAGTACGTTAATCGAGGAAAGATGGGCATGAGCGAGGTATTACACCTTGCACATGACGATTCCCTTTTTATTATTGGGGAATTCCACGGAAATCCAGGGAGTCTTGCGATATATGACGGCAATGGTCTTTGTTTGCTATCAATTCACATGACAGTTCTCGATCCTGAAAATTTAAAATTCTCAAAACTAAAGTTAGTTGAACCTGTTATTGTAGGAACGGGTAAGTCTAAACTTGCCGGCACAATAGCCAGTAGTCTTTCATTATTGAGTGTAGATGATCCATCAAATCCGCGTTGCGTTATTATAAATGATGAAATAATAGATTTCATTGATTCGAATACTCTTCTATTCAAACTAAAGGTAAAAAGTCTTAAACAGGATTTTGTGGAGTGAGTGGAATGAAGTTCAAGGCAGAATTTGTTTTTGAAACAGATAATGCATGTTCTATCTACGAAGCAATTTTACCGGAAATCGAGACTCCTGTATCTGACAGATCAATTATTGAAATGTCATACATTGATCCAAGTCTCATTCTATCTATTGAGACAGAAGATGTAGTGTCCATGCGTTCATCTTTGAATACATGGTTACGTCTTATACAGGTCGCATATGAGGTCTCTAAAACCACAGATAAATGAGGTCTCTAAAACCACAGATAATGCGGCTGTTTCGGATAAAAAATGAGTACTTATTTAGATAGTTTTGATTCCGAGTCAATCCGCCGCAAGCGGCACATTCCACACATCAGGAATAAATATTTCTATCGGTCGGATTAATTCTTTGTGCATATTTTCACAAATCAGATTTGCCGCTAAAATGCTCATCTCGTTTGTGTCAGTGAGCTGGAAATATGCCGCCTGCGGCGGTTGTATTGGTTTTAGTTTGATAGAACAATCTCATTTACGAACCAATATTAACACATCTATACAAATACAAAAATAAGTGGTCTTACATTTTTATGTTTGCACATAATTTATAAAATTATATACATCGAGTAAATCCGACCGTGAGGAAGGATTTTTCCGGTAATTCATAGAAACATTAAAATCCCTTTAGTGATTATTGGGGCTCTAGGTGAAACCACATGAGTAACGAATTACCCCCACAGATACAGAACCAATTGGCACAACTGCAGCAAGTTCAGCAGCAAGCACAGGCTCTTGCAGCGCAGAAAGGTCAGATGGACAGTATTAAAAAAGAGTCCGAAATGGCACTTGAAGAACTTGGACAACTTCCAGACGATGCTATAATTTACAGAGCTGTTGGAGAATTACAAATACAATCCAGCAAAGAGGAAACAATTGCAAAGTTAAATGAAAAGAACGAAACTTTGACATTGAGACTTCAATCCATCAGCAAACAGGAAGAGCGTATCGCAAAACGTTTTACACAACTTCAAGAACAACTTGAGCAGTCAATGGGTACTCAAGCACAATAGTTGCCTGGCATCCATACTATGAACATCAATTGAAGCAAACTAACTTATTATTGCTGCTGCTTTTTTGATGTTCAGAGGTATCAATGCAAGTTGATGAAGTTGAATTTTATAACAGACTTCTGGATTATCACAACATTTTATTTTTGTGTCATCGTAACGCTGATCCGGATGCTGTTAGTAGTGCATTTGCATTATCTGAAGCTATTGGCGGTACTGTAGGTCTTGTCGATGGAAGCAATAGAGTTGCATCTCTTTTGATCGACAGATTGGAAATTAACGTAGTAGATTCTCCCGATCCTTCTGATTATGGATTTACTGTCGTAGTAGACACTTCTACAAGCGCACAATTAAATGACATACAATTATCAAATTATTGTGTAATTGACCATCATACAACTACAGCACTGATAGAAAATGCGGATTTTTTCCTACATTGTGATGCAGCATCTACAGCTGAGATCGTATTTGATGTATTACGACACATGGAAGCGCCAATTATGCGGCGGATAGCACTTGGTCTTATGACAGGCATCATAACCGATACCGGACACTTTAAACATGCAAATCCTTCAACTTTCAGGACGATGGGAGAGATCATAGAGGTGAGTGGTGTTGAATATACTGAAGTATTGGAACTGATGGCTGCTACCCCACAAGATATCTCAATGCGTATAGCAATGCTAAAATCTGCCACACGCGCACAAATAGAGCGCGTTAATAATTGGTTGATAGCATCATCCAATATCAGTTCTTTTGGAGGGTCGGCATCATCAATGCTCATTAACATTGGTGCAGATGTTGCACTTGTCGGATCATCTCGTGATGGCACCATACGAGTAAGCGGACGTGCAAAACGTGATGCTGTGAGTGCAGGAATAAATCTTGGACAGATCATGGAAGATATCAGCCAAAACTATCAGGGCACAGGCGGCGGACATGCGGGAGCTGCCGGAATTGATGTTGTTGCGGATATGGACACTATTCTTTTAGAATGTAAGACACGTGTATGTGACATCTTAAAAAACAAGACAAATCCGTCTATTTTATAAGTCTTGATGATTATTTTTATGTGTGTCAACCATTTGTGCCATTACCACAATGAACATCTGAATCCTAATTGCAAATTTACAATTATGATTATAATTACAATTACAATTACAATTACAACTCAAATTACAATTAAGAGATGAATTACATGATAGAGTACTGGAATCCACAGATCGAACGAATGCATGTTGATGAATTGCAAGAATTGCAGGAACAAAAGTTAAAGGAACTTGTACATTATGTTTACCAGCATTCACCATTTTATAGAAAGAAGTTTGATGATGCAAGCGTCAAACCGGAAGATATCAAGACACTTGATGATATCAAAAAACTGCCTTTCACATACAAAAAGGATCTGAGGGATACATACCCGACAGGTATGTTCTGTGTGCCCAATGAACAGCTTGTACGTTTTCATGTATCGTCCGGTACAACAGGCAAACCTACGATCGTTGGATATACGAAAAACGATATTTACCAATGGTCATTATCTCTTGCACGAGCGCTGACATCAATTGGCGTAGGACGCAGTGATGTTATGCAGATAAGTTATGGATACGGTCTTTTCACAGGCGGTCTTGGAATGCATTATGGGGCAGAAGAGGTAGGCTCTACAGTACTGCCAACAAGTGCAGGTAATACCGAAAAGCAACTTGAACTGATGCAGGATCTTGGTACGACTGTGCTTGCGTGTACACCATCATATATGTTGTTCATGAACGAGGCTGCAAAACAGGCAGGTATTAGTCTCAAAAATGATACAAAGTTACGCATAGGTGTACTTGGTGCCGAGCCATGGTCAGAAGAGATGCGTACAAGGATTGAAGATTTAACCGGTATTAAGGCTTATGACATATTCGGGACTTCCGAACTTAGCGGACCATTGTTCACAGAATGCACATATCAAGATGGGATACATATCTGGGCAGATCAATTCTTAGTCGAGATAATTGATCCAAAGACAGGTGAGTCAGTATCTGATGGAGAACAGGGAGAACTTGTTATCACAACCCTTGCAAAAGAGGCTCTGCCACTTGTCAGGTATAAGATCGGAGACCTTACCGTAAAGACCAGTGAAGTATGCAAGTGCGGACGCACGCATCCACGTATCATGCGTGTACTGGGACGTGTTGACGATATGCTGATCATAAGGGGCATCAATGTATTCCCCGGACAGATAGAGTCTGTTCTTATGAACATACCCGAGGTTGGAGAGCACTTCATGATCATTGTTGATCGTGTAAATGAACTGGATACTATGAAAGTTCAGATCGAAATGACAGACGCTGCATTCAGCGATAAGGTAAATGACATTATATCACTTGAGAAAAGGGTGGCATCATCGCTTAAAAGTGTGTTGAACCTTGCAGTTAAGGTAGAACTGGTTGAGAACGGGTCTCTGCCAAGGTCAATGGGCAAATCAAAGAAGGTCATTGACAATAGAAAGAGATAATCAGGATAAACTCAGACATTAAAATTAAACTTAAAATCAAACTTAGACATTAAAATCAAGTTTAGACACTAAAAAAATCAAACTTAAACCTAAAGTTGAACTTATATCTAAACAAATAAACATGGGGTAGTAAAATGGAAGATAAGATCATAAAGCAGATATCATTGTTCTCAGAGAATAAATCCGGTAAACTTGCGAGTATTGCTTCCAATCTTACGAGTGCAAATGTGAACATACGTGCATTCACGATTGCAGAAGCAGGCGATTTTGGGATCGTGAGAATGGTTGTAGATAAACCTGATGTAGCACACAGTGTGCTGCATAATGCAGGTTTTACAGTGTCTGAAACAAGTGTGCTTGGTATTGAAATGGCTGATGTACCTGGTAGTTTATCTGTCATTGCGGATGTTTTGGGCGAGCACAATATCAACATCGATTATGCATATGCTTTTGTCACAAAGTCAGATGTGGCATTGCTGATCGTTCGGGTCGATGATATCAAGTCCGCTTTGAAAGTTTTGTCTAATGCAAATATAAGTCTTGTTGGTATGAGTGATATTGAGGCAATCTGATAGATTATCAGGCAAAGCCTCATTCGCAGTACAAAATTTATCCGATGATAATCAAATAGCAGATCCATTCGATCTTTTACATTAAAATGACTGCCAGACAACATGCATGGACCAAAACCACTATTATTTTATACATCTTAAATAAATGCAGTGTAATCTTTACATTATACGGTAATAACATGACCAAAAGTCACCCTACACCTGAAAAAATTGGCGGAGTGCACACAACTATTATTGGTGGACGCCATGGAAAGAAATTGATAGATACGATCCTTGATCACGCAGAGGTCAAACGAATTGTGCCATCTGTGATAAGTGTTAAAGGAAATACAACATCACACGGAGGAATCACCGGAAAAGTTCTACGTTCTGATACGAGGGGCAATCTTCGTATGATCATTACTCATGGGACTGCTGTACAGGAAATACGAGTCATCACTACTGTGGCGGATGATACAGAAGGGGAACGCTTGATGAACGAACTGAATGCAATGCTTTTTGAAGATTCGGAATGAGTGTGACTAATGTTTGTGGGTATCGATCACGGGACAACTGCAATGCGCTTTGTTGGCATTGCGGATAATGAGATTAAGAAATTCGAATTGCTTCGAAGCGATGCAGCCGCTATGTCCGAACCCGAGATCATTGATTCGATTCTGCAACATTTTGACGTTGATGAAAGTGAGATAGAACTCATTGCAGTTACATATTCGATGGGGGATGACATCACTACGATCGAGGATATTAATTCAGTTGATGCCAGAGGGGTCAGGAGCATTGAGGGTGTCGGCGAGAAAACCGGCGGAGGTGCGCGTGTTTTTGATGCGATCAAAAATTCCGGCATACCTGCTGTGCTTATCCCGGGGATACATGCAGGAAGTAACACGGACCCACGCATGAATGTATTTTCACATTCAACAAGTCCCGAGAAGATCGGTATCGCGTACCATGCGCTATGTCATGGATATAACGATCTTGTAGTGTCAGATATCAGTTCAAATACTGTGACAGTTGGAGTTGCAGATGGCAAATTGATCGGTGCGATCGATGCATGTATATTCGCGCCCGGAGTACATCATGGACCACTTGACCTGCAGGCTATTCGGGATGTTGATGCAGGTTCATGTACTGCAAATGAGGCATTCATGCACGCAGGGGTTTTGAAAAATACCCCGTATAAAAATAGGAAGGAACTTATTGAAGGTGCGGCAAAATGTGAAGAAAGTGCACTGCTTGCACTTGATACGATTGCCCTGTTCGCTGCAATGGAAATTGTAAGCATCAAGATATTGCTCAAAGATTATGGTTGCGGGGGAGAGATATTCCTTGCAGGTTCAGTCGGAGAAGTTGATTATGTGGTGGATAAGGTCAATGACCACCTTGGTATGAAGTGCCATGTCCTTGGAAAGTGGAGTGCTGCTATCGGATGTGCTGAAATTGCTCGTGACATTTTTGGGGGAGCAGAAGACATTTTGGGAATTGATGTTAATTTTAAGATTTCTACATAGGTTTTTTTAAATAAGTTATTTAGAGTTATTGCAAATAAATTGTATTTGTTTAGATCATTTTAATGCCGAGTCAATTCGACGTAGGCGGCATATTCCACACATTATAAAAATATCCATATCGTTCAAATTAATTCAGTATGCATAACCAAGAAAATCTTCGCTGATGCTCAGATTTACTCGAACTATATGTTTATAAAACATATACTATAAAAAAACAAAAAAAGAAGAAACAAGCCATCTACTGTGGCTTTATTTCCAAATAATATCAGTTTTATTTTTTTCAGGAACTTCAGTTTCAGCATCCGGGTATCCAAAGATCAATGGTGCAATTGCTTTGTAGCCTTCCGGAACACCTAACTCTTTCAAGATTACTTTGTCCATAAGTGCAGTAGTGGCAGCGCCAATCCAACAACTTCCGATGCCTTTGGAATTTGCTGCCAGCATCATTGTCTGTGCTGCCATTGCACAATCATAATCAACTGTCATAACGTTCTCATTTCCAAGAATTATTATGAGAACAGGTGCGCCATAGAAAATACTTGTTTCTTCTGCTTTTAGAAATGTCAAAAAATTTGCGATCTTTTGAGATGTATCTTTCATTGGCTCGATCATGGGAATGAGGGATCTTTTTCCATGTTCAGATATTTTGTCCTGTATTTTCTTGTCTTTGATAACCAGGAACTTCCATGGTTGTGCATTGAATCCGGAAGGGGCGTGTATGCCACAATTAATTAAAAATTCGATATCTTCATCTGACACAGCATCTTTCTGATATTGGCGCACACAACGCCTTGATTTGATTATTTCTACGATATCTTGCATGTAGTTCACCTTAAATTTAAAGCGCCCATTAGACACCTACTTACACTAACTTTAACTCTTTTTCTTTTTTGGCTCTTTTAGCGGCAAAGACGATACGTACTTGTATGAGCGTTCGAGCCACTCATCAAGTTTTTCAAATTCATTATACAATGACTCCGGCAGCACTACATACTGCTTCATAGTGCGCCCTTTCATTGGCTCAAATGGAGATACTTCGTCATTTAATGACAGTATTTCTTCTTTGTCCTGCTCTAAAAGACGGATAAATATATCGTCCTGATGTACACCGCACATCATGTTGTTATTCACAAAATAGACCTTTGAACCGAACATCAATTTTTTCTGGCAATCAAATGATGTCATCTTTTCCTCAAGGAACTCGGTCAATTCCTTGTTTGGCTTCTTTCATGCCATTGATGACCTTCATTCAGACGGTGAATAGCAGCATCTCTTTGGAGATGATATCTTTCCCTTCTTCTTCAGGGCATTTATGATCTTACCTACATCTTTTTTGTCAATACCAGTGCGTTGTGCAATTTCACCGCTGCTTAGTGGTTCCCCTGCTTCCTTCATTGCATCGATCACTTTTTGTTCATTGTCAGCCATGATTTTCTCCTCAATCATTGTTGTTTTTTTACGATATAAGTGTAACTCAGGCTTAAACCCTAACTCTAACTTTAAACTTTAAACTTTAAACTTTAAACTTTACTGTCACCAACGTTAAAGACCTTCTTCATATTCCGTATATCAAAACTTAAAACGCCATTTTCTTTTGCAAACTGCTCTGCATTTTTTGTCAATCCATTCTTTGAGATTATACAGAAATGTTCATGTCGGTTATTATTTTTCCACTCAACATGTTTTGTTTTGTTCATCAATTTTTCGATAACATCCACACCAATCTTTCTATTTTTCCATTTACATTCAATAAACATGATATCTCGTGATTCTTCATTGAATGCTAGAAGGTCGATCTCATTATCCTTGTGCCACCACTTACCAATTCTCTCAAATCTAAATGGCAGATCATCTATGATCTCATATAGGAATTCTTGCGAAACATCTTCAAAGACAAAACTTGTATGAACATCCAGTTGCGACTTTATAGTTTGGATCAAGGCATCAGTATTGCCATATTCTATCTGTGATTCGTTTGGATAGATAAATTTAAACCAAAAATTGAAAAGATTATCATTCAGATAATATCGAATATCGCGTACATTTTCTTTTTTTATTGTAATCGGCGTGGATTTTTTGACAATTCTCAGGTTATGCAGGACATCTATGTATCTTGAAACTACAGACTTATCAAGTCCGGTTGTATTGATTATCTCAGATGATCTTGTATTTCCAAATGCTATCGCTTTCAATATAAGGAAATAGTTCCTTGGCTCTCGTATTTCTTCCATCAATAAGAATTCAGGTTCTCTTTGCAGTACCGAACCTTTACTGAGCAGCATGTTATCTATGTTCTTCAAAACACTGTTATTGTCATTGAACATAGAAAGATAGAATGGTATTCCCCCAAGTACGGCATACGTCTCAATACAATTCTGTATGTCATATTTTGGAACAAATTTACATACATCTTTGAAGCGAAGTGGTTCAACCAGCCACTGCCCTGTACGCCTGCTATAGAGCGGACTCTTGTATCCAAGCAGTGACTCCATCATTGAGACACTTGAACCGCACAGTATCAGAGTTATTTCAGATTCTGATATGATCTCATCATATATTTTCTGGAACATTGATTCAATATCTCTTTTTGAATCATGGAGGTATGGGAATTCATCAATGACAATAATTATTTGTTCCTTGAACCTTTTTGAAAATTCCCTGAAAAGTTCAATATAATCGGTAAATTCCGCTGTTGAGAACAATGGCTCATCCACCATTTCAGCCATCCTGGATTGAAGTTCTTTGATATTGTTATTCCATCGTTTTTTTCCGGCAAGAAAGTAGATAGATGGCGTCTGCGGTTTGCTGTCCATGAACTTTGCCAATAGATGCGTCTTGCCAACCCTGCGCCGACCGTAAAAAATAAGCAGTTGTGGCTTGTATTCCAATAAACGTTCATTTAGGAAAGCAAGTTCTGCTTCGCGATTGATAAATTGTTGCAACATGATTATACTAATCGTGTTGCAACTATATAGTTACTATGATGGCATGCATGGAATATTTTATTGCAAAAATATGACACGATTTAAGAAACTTGAACATTTGTGTAATTGTAGATTTCGGATTATACAAAAGATAAAAGTATGCTTAAATCTTGTAATCCTTTATTTAACCGCCACAATCTGCCTATGACATCAACATCGAATGCACGTCACTGATACCTTTTAAGACCTTAAATCCCTTATCTGTGATCATATAATCCCCACGCTCGTGACGCTGCAGGATCATGTCGGTATCAAGCAACTTTTGCAAATGGAAGAGCAAATTACCCCCCCGAAGTCCTGTGAGTTTTGAAAGCGCTGAAAAAGTCTTTGTCTCAATAGCCACTGCTTTTAGAATCTGGAGTCTCTGCCTGTTGGATAACGGCTCAAGAATATCGGTGACTATAGAATCCTCAGGAAGTACCACAATATCCTTTTTCTGGTCATTACCCGTATTATAGATCCTTAGCGAGCGCATCAATTTTACTTGTTTGTCCGAGAGATTCGAAACTTCCTGGAAACATTTCCCACATTGATCATAAGGCGCATTTTTTCTCATTTCATCCAATTCAGACTGTTTTCCCAAAATAGTATCTTCTGCAACACCATCATGTTTCAGAAGATTTGAATTTTCCCTCAAGAATTTAGTGAAATTTAATTTACACGTTTTTTGCATCTGGCATTCTTTCACCATATTATTGTCAAGCCCTTCATCGATATCATCTACAACATGTTCTATGATGGAATTCAAAAAATCCCTTCGCGAACCTGCCAAAACTGATTCGAGATGCTGCTGGCTTGATTGTTCCATGAATCGCTTCAAGTCTTCATGAACCTCATCGAGTTTAGTTTTTATTGTCAGATTATCGGGGATGGATTGTTCTTTTTTGTTCATTATACTGTATTATATTCTGCACAAATAAAAGTATTTCTGTCATGACTGCTAGAGTCATTTTTATGCACAAAACTGTATTTAGTATATATTAGTAACGCTCAAGTATATATTCATGACCAAACAATTAGAGTCTGAGGTGCTAAAATGCCTTTATGGAAATGTACAAACAAAAGCATAACAAACGAAGAAGCAAAAGAGTCTTTGGATGCCGTAAAAAGCGCATGTTTCAAATGCGAAACACATAGCAGTGATTGTTCAATCGCCAAAACAGCAGGCGAAATAAATGCATTAATGGAGGAATAAATATGAGTGTCAAAGATGAAATACACAGCCAGATCGTTGGAGGACTTGCAAACGGAACTTTTCCGGTAAACACACCTGAAGAACTCTTTGCAGCGTTCCCTGATGGTGCAGCCACCACCTGCAAATCAGGTGACCTTGTAGTTAGTGCAGGAGATGCAGGAAAGTTGCTAAAAGCAAGCGATTTCCCATTCAAGAATGCAAAACAGGTAGCTGATGTGATTGTTGAAAGAGCAGGGCTCTAAGCCCTTTTTTTTAGGTGAATAAATATGACTATAACGAGAATAAAACTGATCGAAAAAGAAGATGCAAGTGATGAGGTTAAGGCAATCTATGCAGATATAGAAACAGTTTTTGGAATGATTCCAAACCTTTTCAAAACATATGCCAATTTTCCTGCATTGTTGCAGGTGAACTGGGATAAGACCAAGGTATTGCTTATGGGTGGCGAACTCTCACGGGAACTCAAAGAAAGTATTGCAGTGGTGGTATCCGCAGCAAATGTCTGTAATTATTGCGTGGCTGCACACTCGATGGCACTTCAGATGATGGGATTTAGCCAGGAACGAATCGATGATCTAACAAAAAACATTGAGAGTTCTGAGATAACACCCAGAGATAAAACAATCCTTGAATATGCCAGAAAAGCAACACTCACCCCGCATAAGATCACTGACAATGAAACCGATGAGCTGAAATCTCGTGGTCTTTCAGATAGCCAAATTGTAGAAATGCTTGGGGTCATGGAGCTGTTCACCGGCTACAATAAATTCCTTGATTCTCTTGCTGTACCACTATAACATAGATAAGAAATTATGTTCCATACGTTATTTATACCACAAATTCAGATATTTAAAAGGGGTTTATGAAATGAAAGTAATAGGAATAAGCGGGAGTCCAACAGAGGACAGTAATACAGATACATTGATAAAAGCGATAGTTGATGCCACAGGTGCAGATAACGAATTTGTCAAACTTTCGGATATTGAAGTAGGACCTTGCATCGCATGCATGAAATGCGTCTACACCAATGAATGCGTTCTAAATGACGATTTCAAATGGCTTTCCAAAAAAGTGATGGATGCCGATGCAATTGTGATTGGCTCACCGACATACTACGGTGCAGCAAGTGCTTTTACAAAAGCGTTCATTGAACGGCTTTATTCTAAGAGACATGTAAAACTTCAGGCAGGTGGCAAGCTGGTTGCAACAGTGGCATTAGGCATTGCGGCTGAGTCCATGGTTTCTGAATGGATGGGGAATGCACTTCGCGCAGGCGGCATGGAAATTGTTGGTAGCATGACAGCAAAAGGAACGCCCTGCTGTTTTGTATGTGGAGTAGGTGAGAGCTGTCATTATCCAGTCTGGAATGCATACTCCAAAGAAATGACCGGAATGGACCTTGGGATTGAAGCGGCTTATGAAGGATACCTTGAACTGTTGCCAGACAACAAACCATATGAACACGGTTCTGCAAAGATCCTGAAGGAATACAGGTCTGTAAAGGACGAACCTGATGTGATGGCTGAAGCCGAAAGAATTGGAAAGCTGATCAGGGAAAAGCTGCAATCCGTGTGAGTACATAAAAAATTTGCTACTTTTTAATTTATTGGCAAGTAATAGGAACGAGAAAATCTTCGCTGACGCTCAGATTGACTCGAACTATATGTTTATAAAAAATATACTATGAAAAATCACCACAAGGAGCAGTTGTAAACTTATTAACAACTTTATGCTCTCGGTAACCTACATGCCTTGTGGGCGTAGCAGGCACTCTACTCCTATGAGATGAGTGTTCTCTGTGGTGAAAATTTATTCCATTTAAACTGGAATAACTGTATTTTGGAATAGTGCCAAAATGACACGACCCAAAATAAAAACCACTATATATCCAAACCTTCTCTTAAAAGACCATGGATCTCACATACTGGTACCTTTTCCCGCTTGGCATCATCATATCGGCAGTGGCAATGTCTGCCGGAATTTCAGGTGCGAACTTCTGGATACCGGTCTACCTTTTCATACTCAAACTTGACCCACTTATCAGTTTCTGGCTGGCACTTCTGACAATGGTATTCGGATTTGGAAGCGGGGTGATTAGAAACCTCTACCAGCATACAGTCAACTGGTACATTGTCAAAAAATACCTGATAGCGACAATTCCGGGTGCGATCATAGGTTCGATCCTGACATCATACATCGGTGGAAAAATACTTGTACTCATATTCGGCTTTTTTGTGTTTGTTTATGGAACCTACTTGCTTATCACAGCTATTTCATCAAAGAAAGAGCCGCAAAAACACAGCCGGATATTCTGGGAACTGGGTTTTGCAGCCGGATTTCTCAAAGGATTAATTGCTACGGGATTAGGTAAATTGATAGTACCCTGTATCTGGAATCATGAAAAGATAAAGCATCCTTCTGATGTCATAGGTTCAACCGTAGTGATAATTTTCATTGTGGATATTGTGGCAGCATTGACCCGAATGAATCCCGTTTTTGTTGGAGCGCTGATCGAGAACTGGTCTACACTGTTTGATGTTATGATATTCGTGATACCTTCAGTCCTCATTGGTGGACAGTTGGGTCCAAAAGTTATCAGAAATGTAAACGCTAAGTGGTTGAGGATCTACATTTCATTAATGTTGATATTTGTTAGTTTTTTGATTATGTATCTAATGTAGTGTCAAGTCAACCATACAATATTGCTAGGTGTAAATAATCAAGACAGATGCTAAAAACGTCGCAACCACACGCGCGCAGCGCGGCACGTTCCTGCACCACCACCATGAAATAGAATACATTTTTCAATCGATGGGGCATTTACTGTTCTGAGAATTATATGTTTGGGCTATGGTTTGGTATAATGAAATACGCCAAGCGACGGCGGGGACTAATGCAACGGTTTTTGAAAAATCTATCAGTCATTTTAAAATTTCGAAAAATACATAATATGATCAATGTCCTTCATACCACAGAACTTGAAAGTTGACATAACAGTAGTTTGAACATGATTTCATTGGATTATAATCCTACTAAATATATGATTTATGAAGATTACAATCCTACACAATACACGATTTATGTCGATTATAATCCAATACGTCAATACTTCCTGCACTTACCCTTAACAAAAATAACAGAAACCCCACGCTTATCCAGTTTTTCATTTATCAATTCAAGCAGAGTTCCAATCACACCCGCATCAATATCAAAGCTCGAAACATCCGCAACCTCTGCCTTCACGACATCAATCAGGTCAGGAACATCCTGTCCGCCTGTCATTGCAGCAACCTTGTTCTGTAACACAATTACCACTACATCAAACTCGCAGTGCACAGCATTGATGAGTCCAATAATACCCGAATGCGCCAGACCAAAATCACCTATGACCGCAATTCCTTTTTTCTCGAACCCGCACGCAACCGCTATGGATGACCCGAGTGCAAAGCCTGTGTCCACCGCTTCGAGTGGCGCAGGAGCACTGCGTACCGAACAACCGAGATCTCCTGCAATCATCACGTCAAGATCATGCAGGATATGATATAAAGGCATATATGGACAATCATCACATATCGAGCGCGCTTTCCTGCTTCCCCTGCTGACAATCGTCTGGATGTCTATGTACTTGACCACCGTGTCGTTATTGATGTGGTCAAGTGCATATTCAATATGCTCGACATCGACCTGACCATATGGAAGGTGTCCTGTCTTTTTTCCTAATACATTATCAAGTATGCACAAGTGGGATTCAATAAAAGGTTCGGTTTCCTCTACAATAAGAACGCGCTTGTGTGCTTTCACAAATTCGCGCACTGTATTGAAAGGAATTGGATTCACCATGCCAAGTTCAAGATGTGAAACATTGGTGCGCGTGTCCAGAACATTGGCAACAAGCGCGGAAGGATAGCCTGATGAGATAATGCCAATATTCCCATCTTCAACCTCACCCTCCAGTCCCATTGTGAGCCTGTTCAGAGGCGAATGTTCCGATTCTTTCACAAGTTTGGGGTAAGACTCAAGGTGTAATTTTTCGTGCTTTCCACGCATTGTGATCGCCCATATCGAACGATCAAAGACCACTTTGGTATTTTGTTGATCTTTCTTTGTTCTTTCAAGTAAACCTTCACTGATCTCCAGTCTGTGTGTGATCCTGACTATCACAGGTGCACTTACCTGCTCTGATAGTTCAAATGCTCTTACAACCGCGCTATATGCGTTCTGCGGTGTTGATGGATCATACACCGCGACCTCAGCGATCTCACCGTACCATCTGGAATCTTGCTCATTCTGGGACGCAGCTACTCCGGGGTCATCGCCTGCAAAAATTACCAAGCCTGCACCGATAGAATGTGTCGCAGATGTTACAAGAGGGTCTGATAATACATTCATGCCAACATGTTTGGTTAGTACGAGCGCACGCCTGCCCGATACCGATGCACCCAGTGCACCCTCTAGTGCGACCTTCTCATTTGTCATCCATTTCGCACCAATGGTAGTATTTGCATCCATGTCCGCACCCACGACCCCATCCTTGTTATTTTCCAAAAATCGATTCATCACAACGGTGATGGGATAACCGGCAACTGCTGTGACAAATGAGACATTGCTATCAACAGCTGCAAGATAGAGTGCTTCAAGTCCTGTTGTGCTCGTTGTTGTCGGTGTCATTCGCATGGTCATTGGATCAAAGTATTTAAACTGTTAATTTATGAGATACGCCGCCTAAGGCGGTTTTTATGTTTTTTGATTTAGGTTAAACAAATATGAATCGAATATATGAATTAACTATAACAGCAATTCCGCATCTCGCCTGATAGACTCATCAGGTCGTGCAAACCAAGGGAGCGCGGCAAGAGCACCAATTACACCATTACCGTCAAGCCAGATCTCAACCCCATGTTCTTCTGCATATTCCATGGCAAAATCATAAGTGAGTTCACCATTCCTGCATTTTTTGCTGTATTCGTAAATGTTGTTTGCTTCAAAATCAGAAAGAACGACCATTCCAGTCTCATCTGAAACACTATACTTTAAGAGAGCCTCAGCAAACTCATCCAAAAGTTGCTCTTTAGCATCACTGTTCACGCAACCAAATTCAAGCACTGTGGATACGCAGTTCTGTGTTTTTGCAGCAACTGGAAAAAGTTGCACAAGCGAATGTGACAAATAGATCGAATCATTACAACTAAGCTGGCTCGCGATATTATGAGTTAATGACCATGTTGCGCCCTCTTCTTTGGTATCGGTATCATCAATACCGATCAACACGCGCTCACGTCTTGGTACTGTGATAGTGCCTTTTGCTGCACGTCCACCACCGGATTCGGTCATATCTGCACACAGTACACCATTGGCTGTTGCCCTGCACTTTGTAGCACCCACTCCGCCACCGCCAAGTCCTGCGTAGGTGATGTTTACCTCATCGCCTTCCACAAGCACAGACTCTATACCTGCTGCTGCGATGGAAGCTTCAAGTTTTAATTCGGATGTTCCGATTTTCACAAGATAACGGAGCATATCCCCAACTGCTCTGGTCTGTAGAACAAGTGGTGCATGAGAATAATGGTATCTCGACCATGCAGCACCGCTATAGCAATTCGTGTGTTCTATTATCTCTGCATATTCGTTCCTGGAATCACAAACAGCGTATATTCCTTTATACGATATCGTATAAGGGTCATTAAGTGTAACTTCTCTCATCTGTTCCTATTCTATATGCAACCGTTTAAATGTTTTGTTAAGCGGCGATATTTTGCATAATTTTGCATAATTTTGCATAATTTTGCATATTACCTGACCAGCCCTTCATCTTTTAAGCTGACATATCGTCCGTCCCCTATTATCACATGGTCAAGTACATCTATTCCAAGAAGTTTGCCGCCTTCGATAAGTTTTTCTGTGACTGCAATATCCTCTTTGCTTGGTGTCGGGTCGCCGGATGGATGATTGTGTGCAAGAATTACGGATGCGGATGATTCGAGAAGTGCGGACTTGAATACTTCGCGCGGGTGAACGATATTCGCATTCAGTGTTCCAATTGAGATTACTTCTTCACGCAGGATCTGATTCTTGGTATCCAGAAAGAGTGCAGTCAGTTTTTCCTTTTTCTGCTCGCGCATCTTTGGATATAAAAGAGAATGTACATCAGCAGGCGATCTGATCTTTCGTTTAGGTTCATCTGCAAAGGTTTCAAGTTTTCTTGCAAGTTCGAACATTGCAGCTATCTGGGTGGCTTTTGCAGGTCCTATTCCGTGTATCTCTGTTAGTTTTGCCACATTTGCCTGACTCAACTGCTTGATATTGTATTCAGACAGGATACGGTTTGACATGTTCACGACGTTTTCTTTACTTGAACCTGTACGCAGGATGATCGCCAGAAGTTCCGCGTTTGAAAGATTTTCTGCACCATATTTTATCAGCCTCTCACGGGGGCGCTCTTCTTGCGGCATATCATGGATCTTTATCTTATATTCACTCATAAGCGAGGTGAATAATATACATACATTATAATATATTCGGTTTGAAATGATTAAAAGTTTAGAATTTAGAACATTTATTTTGTGGCATGCTTATAATCAACGCCACAAGTTGACCTTGACATTCCCCAACCCACGTCTTAGAAGCAGACTTCATCCATTTTGCACTTGCATGTATTGGATGATCGCCGCATATCATAAACAGCGTACCTTTCTCTGCAGCCATTACGATCCGCCCGATGTTCTCATCTACCGTACCGGCAGCATACTTTAATTCATCCCATGTATGCGCCCTATGCGCATACCTGTCAATTGCCCGTAGATGAACTGCAAGAATATCAGGTTTTGATTCGAGTGCTTGAACTGCTGCATCTGTGATCTTGCTATCGTATTCTATGATATCCTTTGAATCAGGAACACCGAATACTTCACCAACTCGATCTAAGAAAGTATCTGCACCGAGTGATTCAATAACTACAGCCGATCTGCATCCGGCATCATATGCCCATTCAAGGATCGTTTGGATCTTCGGATTTGCAGGATCTTTTGCCCTCTCCCTGTAAATGTCATCAGTAGCATAAATGTGATGTTTCGTTGGATAATATCCCGTAAAGATAGAAGCAATTGCGGGTGTTGTATGATCTGCTGTTGACTGACAACGTAAAACCATGCCCGAACCTGCAAGTTGTCGTATATTGTTAAATATGCTACCGCTTTCGCTAAAATATCGGTATAGTGAATATCCAAGGCTGTCAACAATTATCAGTACAACTTTTTGACAGCCACAGATGTTTGCATATTCGATCACATCTTGAATAACCTTACCATCAGGCGGCACCATGGGAATCTCAAGTAGTTCCGAGATCGTAGGGGCAATATCAACAAGGCTGCATTGAGTAGAGTTTGACTTGAAATCTCTCATATAAATGGATTGTCACATCAAGTTATATGTATTTCCAAATGCACACAATTTGATACGAGAAATATCTCCTCACTCCCGTTCTGGCGATTGTCCCGTATTATCTTTAACATGATAGAGATATCTACTAATTTTGATATCGACCTGACACACATATAGGAGTGCATATAAATCATATATCTGATATCTTCTTCTCTTTATCTCAAGGTGGCGATATTTTGAACCCTTGGGATGTTTGGAGTTGTACCGAGGTAATTCTCCATGGCAGTCAAAACAACATCAAATGAATTTGATTGCCGATCCAGCAGAAAAAGAGTATCTTGAATTTGCAGGCATGTGCAGTTTTAGTTTAAATGCTGATTGATGATTGACAATTGACAATTGACCGCACCCCAAAACATATTATATTATATTATGCATCAGCTCTTTGAGGATGTTTGAGGTTAAATCCGTCTTCAAAGACCTTCTTAAGAAGATCTTTTCCTTGGGGCTGTGGGATATATTTTCCTGCTTTTGTTGCAGTTTCTAACCAGAGTTCCATGGCAATCTTGACCTCTTCTAACGCTTCTTCTTCAGTATCCCCAAATGCAGAGCATCCACATAGCTCAGGAACCACAGCTATATAGCCCTCATCATCTTCACTGTAAAAGATTTCTATTGCATATTTATACATCGTGTTCAAACTCCTCTAAGAGATTGTATTTTTCAACAATTTTTATAAACTGTTTTACTTGATAGGGTTTTGCTTTTCCACCTACATTTTGGAAATTCAGCATTTCCCCTATTTCTTCCTGAACATAAATACGATGACTACCTTTTCCACCTTTAAATCTAAAACCAAAAGCTTCTACAATTTTACATAATTTTTCAAAACGAATGTTTTTTGAATTATTATTTAAGTCTTAAAACAAACGACGCTTTTTCATATAAATACAACCCAAACATTAAATTAAAACTTTTCGCATCATTTCAAGAAAATGCTCACTGACACTCAGATTGACTCGAACTATATGCTTATAAAACATGTACTAAAATTAAAATTTAAAAGTAATCTTATATATGTGTAGAACAAATATATTCCATATAAATATTGTGTGCTATATTGAAAAATTATAACGCGTAATTTTAAAAAATGGACAATCGAATGAATGGGATTAGATCATTAAATAATGCACTTACAGATATTGATGTGCAACTGCCTCCAAAACAATACATCAAGAATGTACTGGGGGTCACTTGCAATAACCTTGGTTATCTTTTTGGCACTGTTATAGAAATGGATGAAAATGACGAAGCACATATGCTCGTTTCATATAATTTGCCTGAAAGTTATCCTGAAATGGTAAACAAAGTGAAGGGGAAAATACTTTCAGGTCCGGCAGGAGAAACATTTAAAACCGGCAAAATCGTTGTTCTGCATGACCCTTATTCAGACCCACGGTTGAAACCATGGAGTGATCTGAGGATAATTACAGGCATAATTGAAATTATGGTTTGGGTGCCTCTTTTTAAAAATGGCAAGATATTTGGGATATGTGTTCTTTATGGTGAGAAAGAAAGGGACATAGCACAAAATGAACTATCTTCGCTCGAATCGATCGGAGTAATGATATCTATTGCAATTGCAAGCAACAAATACCTTGATAAATTAACCCAAAAAACAAAGGAATTGCAAAAAACTTACGATAAACTTGAGATTAAGGTTGAGGAGCGGACTGCCGAACTTCAAAAATATACAAAAGAACTGCAACATTCCAATGAACTAAAAAATCTTTTTGGAGATGTGCTTCATCATGATCTTTTGAATCCCGCAGGTATCATCAAAGGATACACAGAGGTATTATTGAGTACTGAAAAAAACCAAAAGACTATAAGATCACTCAAAGTAATTGAGCGCAACACTGAAGTAATTATTAAACTTGTTGAAACAGTAAGTCATCTTGCAAAACTTGAATCTGTTGATGATATCAAATTCCAGAAGATTGATCTGTGCGACATTATTAAAGATGCGATGAGTGATTTTGAATCTGAACTTGATAATGAACAGATCACAATTGAATTTACACCAAAACTCGATTGTTTTGTAAATGTGAATCCACTGGTCAAAGAGGTTTTTGTAAATCTTTTGTCTAATGCCATCAAATATGGAGGGGACAAAGATAAAAGTCGGATAATTATCGACATATCAAATAATAACACAGATTGGATAATAACAGTAACAGATTTTGGAATCGGAATCCCGGATGAAGATAAGCCACACCTGTTCGAACGATTTAAACGCACAGATAGACGCGGGATCAAAGGAATGGGGCTTGGGCTTGCAATTGTTAAGAGAATAATTGATCTACACGGGGGTCATGTTGGTGTAGAGAATAATCCAAATGGACAAGGGTCTGTATTCTGGATTACACTCAAAAAAGCATGAAATTATGTATTTCAGAAAAAGCATTTCATGCTTCTGGATTTATTCCAACATATCTAAATTCTAACATATCTAAATTCTAACATATCTAAATTCTAACATATCTAAAAATCATCAGAAAATATATAAATTAATATATTACATCATAATTGTACTCAAACATGTCAAATATCATACTAATTATTGTCAAATTACGAACTTATTAAAGAAAGAGATGTTTATTTAATGAAAAATAAAATAAATCTATTAAAAGAGATTGATGCAATGAAAGAAAAAAACAATTATCCATTGGTTATTGATAATATTGATGTTGGAGAGATCAATCTAAAAAACCGCATTGTTTTTCCGGCATATCATTCAAATTATTCCAATGCAGATGGAACGGTATCGGATAAACTTATTGATTTTTATAAAGCGATAGCACAAGGCGGCTGTGGTTTAATAATCACAGGTACAGCAGCAGTATCATCAGATGCTGTTGCATTTGAACGTTTGATGCGAATTGATGATGACCGCTACATTTCCGGACTTACATGCCTTTTTAGTGAGATCGAAAAAAGCGGTGCAATTCCCGCAGTTCAGTTGATACATTACGGGCGGCAGGCACTGAAAGCAATGACCGGTCACGACCTGATCGCACCAAGTGCCATACCGTGTCCTTTGATGTCACAATTTGATCCAAACTACCATGTACGTGAAATGACACTTGCCGATATCGAGCGTGTACGTAATGATTTTATCGATGCTGCAGTTCGGGCTGCAGATGCAGGAGTTAAAGTGGTGGAGATCCATGCTGCACACGGTTATCTGCTCAATGAATTCTTATCACCTTATTCAAACCACAGGAAAGACGACTACGGCGGCAGTCTGGAAAACCGCATAAGACTTATTGTAGAGATATTGGAAGGTATCCGGTCAAAACTTGGTTCTAAGATCGCGATAAGTGTGCGCGTAAGTGGTGATGAATTTGTTGACGGTGGACTTCAACCATCTGATTACAAAGAGATCATTCCAATACTCGAACATGCCGGAATGGACATGTTGGATGTTTCAGTAGGTGTTTACGAGTCCGCGGAAAAGATCATACCTGCACCGGATCTGGGCAGGGAACCTTTTGTTGATATTGCTGCAGAATTAAAACAATATGCCACCGTACCGGTTTGTACAGTCGGTTCTATATTGTCATTAAGTGCAGCAGAATCTATTTTATTGTCCGGTAAAGCAGACCTTGTCGCGATAGGACGTGCACAGGTGGCGGATTATGAGCTGGTGAACAAGTCACTTGCAGGACGGGAAAATGAAATAATACAATGTACACAATGCGGAAAGTGCATTTTTGTAAATACCGGCGATCCTGAAATGTATTGTGTTGTAAATCCATCATTAAAACCTCCAAAATAGGTATTACTATGCAAAATTTGAATCAGGGGCTTACCAAAATTGATGTAACGTTGCCCCCAAAAAAATACATAAAAAAGATATTGCAGGTTACATGCGATAACCTCGATTTACTTTTTGGCACTGTCATTGAGATCGATGATATGGGCGAAGCACATATGGTCACTTCTTATAATTTGCCTGAAAACTATCCTGAAATGGTAAATAAAGTAGAAGCATCAATCCTTTCAGGTCCTGCAGGTGATGCCTTTGAAACAGGCAAGATCGTTGTCGTGCAGAAACCTTTTTCAGACCCACGTTTGGAACCATGGAAAGGCATGGAAATATTCACAGGTCCTATTGAAACTATAATTTGGGTGCCTCTTTTTAGAGATGGCAAGGTATTTGGTATCTGTGCATATCAGAGTGAAAATAAAAAGGAGTTGTCCCAAGAAGGGGCTTCAATGCTTGAACAGATAGGGGTTATGATCTCAATCGCAATTATAAGTAATCAATACCTTGACAAGTTGACCAGAAGAACAAAAGAACTCGAAATAGAAATTGCTGAGCGGAAGAAAGTCGAAAGTGATCTGCTAAATTTATACGATGAAATTGAACTCAAAATTAAAGAAAGAACTGCTGATCTTTTAGAAGCAAATAAAAAATTAAATTTGTTTAGATATCAGATCGATCAGTCAAATGATGCAATATTCGTCACAGATCCTGAAACAGCCATTATACTGGATGCAAATGAAAAAGCAATTCGTGGTCTTGGATACACTCGTGATGAACTTATTGGCGCAAGAGTAATGGATATTGAAAATATCTTTCCAGATATGGATTCATGGAAAAAATTTATTGACGATGTGAAAAATGGCAATAATAATTCCCAAGTTGAGGGCATAAATGTACGGAAAGATGGCAGTACTTTCCCGGTAGAGGTAAGTCAAAAGATTGTAACTTACGATGATAAAGAATATCTTGTATCCGTTATTCGTGATGTTACAAAACGCAAAAAGGCTGAATTAGAGAGAAGTATTAATGAAGAACGTCTTGAAGCTTTGTTAAAAATTAGCCAGATGAAAGATGCAACGATCAATGAGATCGCGAATTTTGTGCTTAAAGAAGGGATCAAACTTACAGGAAGCAAAATTGGCTACATAAATTCTCTTAATGAAGATGAAAGTATTCAAACTGTACTTTCATACTCAAAAAATGTAATGGAAGAATGCAATCTTGGTCAGCAAATTGAGTTTATAACCAAGGATCTGGGACTGGGGGCAGAACCTATAAGACAGCGAAAATCGATCATAATTAATGATTATTCTGCTCACCATCCCAGCAAAAAAGGTTACCCTGATAACCATATCCCATTGGTTCGATTTGTAAGTGTACCTTTGTTCTACAGAGGAAAAATTGTTGCAACAATATCTGTAGCAAACAAGGAAGAAGATTATAATGATTTGGATGTACGCCAGCTGACATTACTAATGAATGGCATGTGGGAGCATATCAAGCGCATAGAGTATGAGAAACAAATTATAGAGACGAAAAACTATCTTGAGATGATAATTTCGATGTCTTATGATGGTATATTTGTAATTGATGACGAAGGTAAATTTGAGTATTGCAATGATGCATGTCTAGAAATTTCCGGATATACAAGAAATGAATATATCGGTAAATCATTTATGGGGCTCATACCTGAAGATTACATTCAATTTATGCTGGAGAGATGGCAAGAAGCTCAAGCAGGTGACTGTATGCCATATGAAACTGTCATCTTAAGAAAGGATGGCACAAGAAGGAATTTACTTGTTAGTCGAGGAAATTTTGTGCTTAATGGGAAACAAAAACATTGCGTGATCGTAAAAGATATGACTACTGATTATTCAGGATATATCAATATGATATTAGAAACCATAAAGGATCAACATGACAATTGAATTTGTACATAAATAGGATGTAAACTCGAATATCTAAAAAAATTATCAGCCATCGATGTGGCACCAAATCAAAATATTATCCATTTTTTCGTAATAATATTGATGCGCCCAAGATCAGTGCGCTTACAAAAAAGATCAATTCAAAACTAAATCGACCTATGAATAAGCCTGCAATAAGCGGTGCAAGTGCAAGACCACCATATGTGCAGGTATTAAACAAACCCATTGCAAGACCACGGTCTGTATCCATGTGAGATGCTGCAATAGGCAATCCGACCATTGCAATACCTGAACCTGCGCCAAGAATTATAAATCCTGACATGGGATGATGTATCGCAAGTAAAGCTCCAATTGAGGAAATTATCATTCCGGCGCGTATCATAGTATCATACCTTATCAATGTTCTACCCACTATGAGGGATGCAAACATTGCAGTTACGTATAAGCCGGCTATAGCAGCACCAAGTTCTGCTTTTGTCAATACACCCATGCTGTAATCCGGATAATAGGCTACCAGGATACCGGTCGATCCGAATAGAACAAACGAAAGTATCCAGACACTGATAAAACGATTATCAAACAATGTTGAAATTGTTTTTTTGACTTCGATCGAGATATCTTCAATGATATTTTTGTGAGGCTTTTTGGTAATCAATGGTTTTGAGTGCATCAATTTAGGCAAAGCCAGTATCAATACAATACCTGAAGCGATCGTGAAGATCAATATTCCACTTTTGATGTCGGTCTTTGCCAGATATCCTGATATGGCCACACCTGATGCAAGTCCAGCGTTCAGTAGAAAAGTGAACTCGCCCATGCAGCGGTTTCTGTTATTTAAATTGGAAAGCATTGAAAATGCTGCCGGAAAAAATGCGCCACATGCCGAACCCTCAATAAATCGTGCGATCGAAAGTATCCACAGGTCATTTGATATCATTATCAGCAATCCCGACATTACAGTCAGAAATAATCCTAAAAATATGAATCTAGTGTTACCGTACCTATCAGCTAATATCCCAAAAGGAAGCATTGTGATAAGTGCTCCTAAAAAATATGAGGAAAAAAGTAAACTCGATGCAATTGGACCATAGTATACATGGTTAGCTGCTGCAAGCTCCGGCAAGACTGGAATAGCTGCATCGGATAGACCCATCATTACAAAAACAGATGAGTATAATAATATCTTATCAGTATCCATAGAAACCGCCTTTTTTTCAATAAGTAATAGATGTTTTTGTACCCTATAAGGCAAAATTGTCAAATAAATATATGCACAAACATCAGATAAAAATCTCATGTTCGGTTTCACCAATTGATCACACGCTTAATAATAGTTCCTATATTTTTTGTCAATATTTTTTTGATATTATTATTAAATTTTATTATTTATTTTTTATCGAATATTTATTATTTTATTTTAAATGTGTGTTGAATTAATTTCAAATTGTATAATACACAGAATATAATAGCATGTTTATAAAAATGCAATTGTAGAATTAGATAATATAATATATATAAAAGTGTATAGCATAATTTAAAACATATATTATAAAGTATATACGTTTATTTTCATATAATATATATATATTATACAACATGTATTTAGCAAAGAAACACTTAATTAAAGTAAATTGTACGTTATAAAAATGCAGTGCAAAGTAATATTATAATGCAATAAATATAAAATTATGAAATTTGATATATCGTGTTTTTTTATGAGGAAGAGTATAAACTTATATAATGTTTGTTAATATAAGACTATATTTATATTTACTTATTTGACACGTTTAGTCTATACTATGCATCCATAATTATACAAAGGACACATAGGTAAATTTTGACATTTATGACCATTTCTTTGACAATATATTCTTATAAACTATATGCACCATTATGTTACGTGTTATGAGTATCTCATTAGACTCTGTTTTTTACACATAATAAGGGGGTTATAGGTCATGAAATGCATATTCCTATATACATTGTAATTGATGAGTCCAGTCAAACACTGCAAATTCGAGATTGTACAATTTATACACATATACTATGCGAATACTATTGCTGGATTGCCACTTGTGATCAGAATTGCCAAAATGAAGCATACTCTGCACATATATATTACTACTAGTAATTATTTATTAACATTGTCATTAAAATACCTCTGGTTTGTGACCAAAGCACTATAATTCACAATACTTCTAAAATAATTTTATAACATATATAGTACTTATGTATTAATTTTCGTAAGTGCACAGTTGCATTTTTATAAACCATACTTTATTTATTTAATATATATTAAATTTGTAATATAAAATTAAACATATTTACATGTAATTTTATATAATTACTAATTATAATCTATCCGCGATATAATTACAATCATGTTTATGTAATAATATATAATTACAATTAATTAAGTATATTTTATTATAAAATGTTAATTTAATATATAATATAAAGTAAAAATTATACGATTATTTTAATTTAATATACAATATATTAACAGCGATGAATAGATGCAACTGTGTGAAAATTGTTTAATTTTACAATATAAGAATTGTATAAATGAGTAATCGCGAAAATTTCCCATTCCATCTGAAAAAAAATCACACATCAATAGTTATTCCAAAAACATCATCAAATGAGCCATATTTTTTGCGAGCATTATAAAGATACTGACGTACACATTCATCACCTTTTGCACGAGCAAACATGGCATTGATCTCTGCAGGAGAGAATATTGTTTGCAATTGATTCATAGGAATGCTGTTTAATAATTTGAGACTTTTACTGACATCCGACCCTTCTTCCATAGTGCCACTGCTATCATTACCCGCTTGATCTTTTTCAGAAAAAAAGTGAGAGATAGCAATCCCATCCAACCAGGTCCAATCATTATTATAAATATCTGCATAGATCGAATTACAACCAGGACATTTATCAACAATTATCAATTTGTCACCAAATGAGTGATAACTGATACTTAACAAACTTGCACCACATGCACTACAAGCCCCCATTTCATTTGATTCAATATCATATGCAGGGACCTGATCTGCACCTATGTACAAAATGTTATTTTCTGGATCATATCCATAACTCATATATTTCACCAATGTGTTTGCATACAATATACTTTCCAATATACCACAATTGTGTAATAGGTTATATTGATGTCGAAAAGTGAGGATTAGATAAAATAATATAATTCAGACCATCATCGATAATTATTTTACAAATCTATATATACTTCTTTGAACAAATTAGAGATTGAATTACGGAGGTATACTCGTGAGTTCAATCCGATCTAAAATAAAACGACGTTTAGAAAAGTTCATTGAACTTGATGCAAATGGAGTTCGTAGCCAAATTCTATCTGTTTTTTTGAAATTAAAAGAAGCTACAGTTGACACCATATACGAAACCCTTGCAAAAAAGCGTGACATTAGCCGAAGTGCAGTAGCATCCATGATTGGATATATACATTCCAAACTTGGAATACTAAGAGCACATAAGGAATCATACAAGACACCAATCGTATATTCCATAAGAGAAGATTATGTCGATATGATCAAAGCGGTACTTAATTCAAGTCCCACAGCCATTACTACCTGATTATTGCTACGAGTTTGAGATAAATGGCACTTGTTAAGGACGCACCTAGAACTGCTACTACTATTGTAATACGTTCCGATTCAAATGCACGTATAACGCACTCTAAAGACCCTTTTTACAGTTTTATGCGCCGATTGTTCCAAGAAGACACAACTGCCGTACGTGGACAGAAATTTCTTACAATGGTTGAAGATCGACAGAAAATAGGCAATCCGATCAAGACAAATGAATGGGAGTCAATCCTTGAAGAACTCGACATCGGACGCGCATCTTTTTATTCAATGCGAAATAAACTTCTGGGCGCAGGACTGATCAGTAACAAAAACCGAGAATACCGGTTATCCGGCCAATTCAGTAAAGACCTCATAGACATGGCAAAATGGTGGTGGTCAGTTGTTTTGGAAGAAAATCCTGACAACTTGTAACGATTATTACGCATCAACCGATGGATTAATATGCTACTTTTTCAATTAAGGTGATGCATTCGTAGCAGCCCGGTAGTGTAGTGGTCAATCATGCGGGACTCTGGATCCTGCAACTACGGTTCGAATCCGTACCGGGCTACCAAATGATTTTTTAAGATATATTTTAAACCACATTTGTTAAATTGCTTGTATTTATATATCTATTTTAAAATGACTGTGCAAATGGAATAGTTCGATTTGAAACTAAAAACAATGCGACCGCCCGCGAGCGGCACGTTCCATACATACAAT
The DNA here is from genome assembly GCA_023544565.1 of Methanosarcinaceae archaeon. Taxonomy (GTDB): domain Archaea; phylum Halobacteriota; class Methanosarcinia; order Methanosarcinales; family Methanosarcinaceae; genus Methanovorans. The sequence continues at coordinate 2,967 of JAMJFS010000010.1, read as the reverse complement.
ATTAAATAATCGAAATCGTCAGCAAAAATGTGCAAGAAAATGTTCACTTCGTTCGCATTGACCTGGACTACATAATCTTATAGATTATATACAACGAGAAAATCCTCGCTACACTCAGATTTACTCGAACTATATATTTATAAAACATATACTACAAGAAAACGGTGGAATGCGTTGGAAGCAATTGAAAACTCTATGTGTATGTAGGGCAACGCCGCGCATGCGCGGGTTGTAGAATAGTTTTTATCATACACCCATTAAACATTCTGCACAACAACGCTGCACCAGTTAAAAAAAAAGCAATTGCTTTAACACCGAGTGACCAATCCGCTGCAAGCGGCGCCTTCCCCTCACCAATTAAATCCCCACCAATACTCAATTTACTTAGAGTAAACTTGACCAATTCGACTCCCATTTTTCACTTTATACTTCGATCTCCAGCAGATCAGAGGCGAGCCGCGCTCCCCCCTTGAAGTACTGTTGAAGGAGTTTAACCGATTCCCTTTCATGCCCCTGCATATGAGGATAAAGATGTGTCAAATAAAGCCTGTCAATATTAATCTCCCGACAGTGCTCTCCAATATAGCCAGCCAGCATATCAGGCGTGGTATGATTTGTGACCTCGAACCCGATCGGGAATGAGCATTCATGTACCAAGACATCGACATCAACATAGCTGCACAGACCCATGATAGGATTGCATGGTTCTGTATCCCCGGAGTACACCACTGTTGCGCCACCAGACTCGATCCTGTAACCAAGTGAAGGTACGCTGTGTACACCTGATGCGCAGGTGATACTACAATTGACACCATCCGGCGTGAACACTTCACCGGCAGCGACCTCTGTTACATTGATGTTCACTTTGCCCTGCATATAATCATATATTCCAAGTAAACTCGATATCCACTGCTGTGTACCTTTCAGCCCATATATTGTAACATCGGTCCTGTCACAGAGCCAATTGGCTTTGATGAGGCATAGGACATCTGCCACATGGTCGAGATGCAGATGAGAAAGCACGATCGTATCAATATCTGTGTGGTTGTAACTGCTTTCGAATATGCGGTTCAATACGCCACCGCCACAGTCGAACAGGATCGGCTTTGAGTCGATCTCAATTATCATACCTGACTGCACCCTTTCAGGTTGCGGAATTGCAACACCTGTTCCGAGAAATGTTATTTTCATGAAATTCCATTATTCCCAATAGTAATTTAAGTTTTTCAACTTGTCCGCATAGGTGAAGTACTGCCACCTTCGGCGGCAGATATCTGCGTCACAAAAACCGCCAGCCACCCGGATAGAAAGTGCCCTGACACCGAATTAAGAACAAAGCTTAAGTACGTTAGATTTAATTATGTGGTGTCCTGCTCAATTTGAAATCTCGAACAGCGCATGATACGTTTTACAATAGGCGCGAGGGTAGCCCAGCCAGGTCAAAGGCGCTGGACTTAAGATCCAGTAACGCAGGTTTTCGAGGGTTCGAATCCCTCCCTTCGCATTTTCTTTTTGTATATGTTTTATAAGCATATAGTCCGAGTCAATCTGAGCGTTAGCGAAGATTTTCTCGAATGTCTGTGGCATGTAAATAAACACACAAAATTAAGATCATAAACGCATGAGTTCAATCTCACTTAGGCAACGTAAAATGGATCGTTGTCCCAACACCTTCTTCACTCTCAGCCCATATACTGCCTTTGTGTGCTTCAACTATAAGTTTGCTGATATGCAAACTCAATCTTGTCCCCCCATATCTGCGCTTGGTAGAAGCATCGCCCTGATAGAATCTCTCAAATAAATCACTAATTATATTTTTAGGAACCCCAACACCTGTATCACTCACCGCAACATGCAAGTAATGACCATCATCATGTACCGAGATCATAATTCCACCGGATGGTGTAAATTTAATTGCATTACCTATCAGATTGATCATAACCTGCATAATTCTATTTTCATCTGCCTGAATTAGAGGTAAATTATCAGAAAAATCCTTATTAATTTTAAGAGAATTACCCTTTATCTGTGGAGTCATATCCAAAATAGATTTATTGATCACATCAGTGATCTGAAGAGGTTTGAATATATATTGCATCCTTCCAGACTTTTCAATACTCAAATACAAGATCGAATCGATCAAATGTTCAAGTCTGACAGAATTGCGCTTAATAATATTCATATCTTTTTTCTGTCGATCATTAAGCTCACCTAATGTACCGTCACTTAAGACATTACTGTATCCCACAATTGAAACAAGAGATGTTTTGAGTTCATGACTTACGTTGGATAAAAACTCATCCTTCATTCTATCAAGAGATTCGAGTTTTTCATTTATTGTTTTAAGTTCTTCAGCATTTATAATAAGTTTTTTCTCAGCCCGTTTACGCTCAATTATGGAAATTTTCAGCAACTTATTCATATGAAGCGTTGATAAAAAATGCCAGCCAAATAACAAAATCAGAATAAGAACAAAAACAATACCCATTATAATTTCTACTCCTTCAATACTCCAGTAAGATTCAGGTACACCTACCGCCCCCCAAGATCTTCCTGTGCAAGAACAGATTGTATTGAGAATTGTAATATAAGTAAGACCAATAATGATAAGAACAAAACCTTGTGAATTGAGTGAAAAAAACCCTTATTTGAGAATATCCAATTACCCCTCAAAACTTCCATTTCTAATTTGATAAGCATCGCCCCTCAACAAAAATACAGTAAAATTGTCTTAACTTTCTCAAATCTACAAAACAAAATATTCTACTCATGCCAAAACATGTTCAATCGAGACAAAAGATTCAAAATAATCGATAGCTAACGCTATCATCATTACAATTAACCATCTCCTTACACTGAATTATACGTAATTCTCAAATGAATTTACAGGGTTGATTCCATTCTGTAGATTTACTAACAATAGTAACTGGTAAGTAATGAAACTAAATTTTGTATAGAGTTCTCTAT